>JAGXOB010000193.1 GCA_019894735.1 Promethearchaeota archaeon
CGGTATGGATGCCTTTTTCAAAAGAATTTGTTAAAAATTTATTGAAAGAAATTGACTTAGAAAAAATTGACTACATTATAGCTAACCACGCGGAAATTGATCACAGTGGAGCACTTCCTGAGTTAATGGAGAGAATACCAAACACTCCAATTTATTGTACAGCTAATGGCGTTAAGTCGTTAAAAGGTCATTATCACAAAGATTGGAATTTTCAAACGGTAAAAACAGGTGACACTTTAGATCTAGGAAATGATAAGCAATTAGTCTTCGTTGAAATGAAAATGCTTCATTGGCCCGATAGTATGGCGTGTTACATGACTAAGGATAATATTTTATTTAGTAACGATGCGTTTGGCCAACATTATGCTACCGAGTACATGTATAATGACCTTGTTGACCAAAACGAACTTTTTGCGGAGTGTATTAAGTATTATGCCAATATTCTTACCCCTTTCAGTGAGTTTGCTGATAAGAAAATTAAGGAGGTTTTAAGTCTTAATCTTCCAATCGATATTATTGCTACAAGCCATGGTGTTATTTGGAGAGATAACCCAACTCAAATTGTTGAAAAGTACTTAGCTTGGGCAGATGCTTATCAAGAAAATCAGATTACAATATTGTATGATACAATGTGGGATGGAACTAAGAGAATGGCAGAGGCTATTAGTAAAGGAATAGCGGAAACAGATAAAGAAGTCAATGTTAAATTGTATAATGTAGCCAAATCCGATAAAAACGATGTTATAACAGAAATCTTCAAATCTAAGACGATTCTCGTAGGTTCACCGACTATTGGAGGAGGCATTTTATCATCTATTGCTGAAATTTTAGAGGTGATTAAGGGCTTGCGATTTAAAAATAAAAAAGCAGCTTCTTTTGGTTGCTATGGCTGGAGCGGAGAATCAATAAAAGTAATAAAAGAGCACTTAGAGAAGAGCGGTTTTTCTGTAATCAATGATGGTATCCGTGCTTTATGGAATCCCGATCAAGAAAGCATAGAAAAATGTGTAGAGTTTGGAAGAGACATCGCTAGTAGTTAATATTTTTTTTTTTTTTTATTTCATTTTTACTTTTTAATTAGATTATACTTATAATATCTATTGATAATTCATTTAGACTATAGAATGCTTTTTTTGTGATATACATAAATATAAAATCTACTACTATATTTTTGCATAAGGTGATCTGCTATTTCTAAAATTCTGGTTGTTGACGACGACCATACAATGTTAAAGCTCTATAAGATAATATTTGCAGAAATGGGGGATTACTCAGTTGATTTCTCTACAAATGGTAGGGATGCCGTTAACAATTATAAAAATCATTCAGATAAACCTAAAGTAATTATTATGGACCATAGGATGCCTGTAATGAACGGTTTTGACGCAATGATCGAAATATTGAAATGTAACAATAACACAAAAATAATCTTTGCGAGCGCTGATACAACAATGAAAGAAATTTCTATTTCAATGGGGGCTACGGCGTTTATTAGTAAACCTTTTAAAATTGAGGAATTAATATCATTAGTCAATAAAGCAATAAAAGAGTAAATCTCAAAGGAAAATGGGATAATGGAAAAGAAAGATTATAACAAGCAAGAGTTAAGAGAACTAGAAAAGAGATACAAATTATTTTATGAATATGCTCCACTTCCATACCAATCTTTAGATGCAAATGCTAATATTATTGATGTTAATCAAGCTTGGCTTGATTTTTTAGGATATACTAAAGAAGAAGTGATAGGGAAGTGTTTCGGCGAGTATTTAGTTCTCAAAAGTAGAGAGTTGCTAACTTCTAGATTTTCACATTTCAAAGAAGTAGGGATAATTCAAGATGTAGAATACGAAATCGTAAAAAAGAATGAGACGCATGGTATAATTTTACTTGATGGAAGGATAGAATACGATAAAAACGGGAATTTTAAACAAGCACATTGTTTTTTTAAGGATATTACCGAACGGAAGCGAACTGAAAAGGAATTAAAAGAGTCTGAAGAGAAATTCAGAAATATCGCTGAGCAATCTTTTATGAGCATTTATATCATACAGGATGGATTATTTAAGTATAGGAATCAGCGAGCAACTGATGTAAGTGGATATAGTCAAGAAGATATTAAAGACTGGAAACCCTATGAATACGCAAAAATATTACATCCCGAGGATCGAGAGCTCGTTTTAAACCAATCTAGAAAAAAACAAGAAGGGGATCCTGATGTCATAAACCGCTATAAATATCGAATAATAAAAAAATCGGGGGAGGTTGCTTGGCTCGATAATTTTTCTAAAACAATTAATTATAAAGGGAGAGCAGCAGATTTAGTTATAACTGAAGATATAACAGAAAAAATCGTAGCAGAACAAAAACTAAAAGAATCTGAAAAAACATATCGAAGTTTCTTAGAAAATTTCCAAGGGATTGCTTTTCAGGGCAAATTAGACTTCACTCCAATATTTTTCCGTGGAAATGTAAAAGAAATTACAGGGTACGAAGAAAAAGATTTTATTTCCCAAAATCCACGCTGGGATCAAATAATAATAGATGAGGATAAAGAAATACTCCATGATAGCTTTAAAAAAATTCGTGACATTCCTGATACGGTTATTGAACGTGAATATCGTATAATAACAAAAGACGGAAAACAAAAATGGATTCATGAGATCATTTCAAATATAACCGATGAGAATGGTAAACCATATAGGGTCCAAGGAATAATAAATGAGATTACTTACCGTAAGAAAACTGAACAAGATTTATTAGAATCAGAAGAAAAATATAAATATTTATTTAATAACGCACAAGTAGGATTATACTGGTCCAGAATAAGTGACGGAAAATTTTTAGAATGTAATGATATTTTTGCTAAATTATTTGGATACAGAACAAGAGAAGAATTATTAGAAGAATACATTGCTACTGAACATTATGTTTATCCAAATCAACGTAATGAGATCCTAGACGCGATTCGTATAAATAATGAGGTTAGAGGGTATGAAATATTTGTCACTAAAAAAGATGGTACACCTATTTGGCTCAGTGTTTCCGCCCGAATATCTGAAAAAGAAAATCGGATTGAAGGTGCAGCAATTGACATCACCAAACGTAAAATAGCTGAAGAAGAATTATTAGAATCTGAAGAACGATACAGAAAAGCCTATGATAAGGCAGACTTCTACAAAGACCTTCTAGCGCACGATGTTGGTAATATTCTTAATAATATTAATGCTTCAGTTCAATTGATGAAAATTTGGAAAGATGATCAGAATTTATCAATGAAAGAAAGGGATATGATTGAGATTATCAAGCATCAATTAGAGAGAGGAGCATCCTTGGTTTCAAATGTACGGAAACTCTCAGAGATAGAAAGTAGAGAACCGAGTGTGAAATTTATAGATGCGAGAAAAATAATCGAGAATTGTATTGAAAATATTCGCTCAAGATTTCATGAAAAAGATTTAGAAATAAATTTTAATTCTGTTCAAGAAATCGTCAATGTTGTTGGAGGTGACCTTCTAATTGACGCTTTCGAAAATTTGATAATAAACGGGGTTATTCATAACGACAGTGAAAAAAAGAAGTTATGGATTAATCTATCAAAAATTAATCAGGAAGACAAGGAATTCGTGAAGATCGAATTTAAAGATAATGGTATAGGAATCATTGAAGATAGAAAAAAAACCATTTTTAAACGGAATTATAAAAAAGACAGGAGTACGGGGGGAATGGGTATAGGATTATCCTTAGTGAAAAATATAATTAATAGCTATGGTGGGCAGGCATGGGTTGAAAATAGAGTAAATGGGGATTATTCAAAGGGTAGTAATTTTATCATTTTATTGAAGGATGGAAACTAAACCTTTACGGGTAAAGTTTTTCTTACGTGTTTCATCATTTCTAATATGTCTCAAGATATCGTACAAATAAAGCTT
>JAGXOB010000194.1 GCA_019894735.1 Promethearchaeota archaeon
GGTCATATATTCTAAGGGCGCCCCGATGGCGAAGGATATCGATCATTTAGAAATCGTGGAAAAAGTAGAAGTCAAGGAGGATAAACGGCAATTAATTCATTTCAAATCGGGGGGAGATTTAGACGAGAAAATCTCACGATTGTTTTCTATTCTAGCAGAGCAAGGTTGCAAGATACGTAATTTCAACTTAGTAACCCCGAGTCTTGATGAAGTATACGTCCAATTGATTGGAGGTGAACAAAGATTAGCTTAGCCATCCTTCTCATTGATGAATTCAGGGGATACGTGAAATCAAAGATTACAATCATTCTCTTCATCGTATTGCCCGTGTTGGCTGTATTGATGAGCATTCTTACCGGTCAATTGGAAGATTTTCCCGCGACGTATCTTATGACGGTTCTCGCAACGAGCATAGCGGGCGCCCTTGGTTCAATCATGCTTTCCACGAGTATCACGAGCGAAATGAATAAAAATGTTTACGATCTCTTCCTAATTCGACCTGTCAAACGTCGCAACATAATTATTGCGAAGTTCTTTGCGGTCTATCTATGCACGCTCGCTGCTGTGTGGTTATCCATCTTCACAGGGATGATCATCGACGCTTTTATGGGGATCACAGTTCCACAATTTTTCTTGGATCAACTTGTAGATTCAGTTCTTACCGTTTTCTTTGCGCTGGCGGTCACGTGCTCCTTCGGGTCATTATTCGGAGTCTTGATGAAATCTGTGGCTGGTTCTGCTATATTATCGCTTTACGTGGGAAACCAAGCCAGTAGTATCCTTACTCTGGTAATTCCATTAATTTCCCAGTTGATGGAGTTGGAATTTGGGATTTCATTTCCGTTCGATCCTTTCATCTTATCAATGGTCATAGGGACTGTAACAAGCATCGGGATTCTGTTGCTCGCAATCTGGGCTTTTAACAAGAAGCAATTTTAATTTTTTATTATTTTTCTATTAGTTTACTAAGTTTTTCTACAATAGATTGAAATGCTCTTGAAGATGATGATTGTTTGTTTAATACTCTTTCTGAACCAGTTCTTAGATTGAATTCGACCGTATTTGTTGCATTACCTAATGGATCAAGAGTCCTCTCGAAATTTCTACTAAAATTTAAAGTGGTTTCTATTGGCTTATAAATGATCTCGCTCCTATCATTTTGAGGATTTTTTGAGGATATTTCATTAACAACTTCCTTCCTAATACCAACAAAGTTAGGCTCAGACTCGAAATTGTCAACGATTAAGGAAAAGCATCCTATAAAAGAAGGAAATATGATAAATAGCATTACAAAGTGCTTAATACCTGGGTTCTTTATATTTTCTCCTCAAAGAATTGCTCCTTACTTTTCCTCTTTAAAGCTCTCGTTACTCAATATTTACTTAATTTAGTATTAATAGTTTTCCTCCTTTTTTAGTAACAACTATAAATCCACTACTCCAAAATAATCGACTAATAATTGATCGACTATAGCTTTAAATTTCTAAGAATTAATATTTTACCATATAATTATAACTTTAATTTAGAAAGAATATCCAATTTGATGAAATTTTTTACTAATTAAATGTGAATTAAGATGGCAAGACAAAAGGTAATTTTACCTGAAAAGGCACTTCCCCGAAAGGAAGTTCTTAAACTAATGGGAGATGCTCGTAAAAAGGATGCAAATTGGCAAAATGGAAAAATTTGGAGTTTAGTTTCTCATGCGAGTGATGAACATACCGAATTACTTAAAGAAGCATATACCATGTTTTTTTCTGAAAATGCTTTAAGCCCCATGGCATTTCCAAGTTTACAAAAATTTGAATCAGAGGTAATTTCGATGACCGTTGATTTATTAAGTGGAAATCGGAAGGCTTGTGGAAGCATGACCTCCGGTGGTACTGAAAGCATTTTATTGGCAGTAAAAACGTATAGAGATTGGGCGCGAGATAATTTTCCACAGATAAAAGAACCTGAAATGATTTTACCAAGTTCAACCCATCCTTCTTTTGAAAAGGCAGCGAAATATTTTGATGTTAAATCGATTTATGTTCCAGTTGATAAAAATTCTTATAGAGCAGATGTTAAAGCTATCAAACAAAAAGTATCGGACAATACCATTCTAATAGTAGGAGCGGCGTGCGACTTTCCTCGAGGAGTAGTGGATCCCATTACTGAACTTGGAGCTCTTGCGAAGGAATGTGGAATCGGAATGCACGTTGATGCATGTCTTGGGGGATATATGCTACCTTTTGTAAGAAAACTCGGATATGATATTCCAGATTTCGATTTTTCAGTCCCAGGTGTTACATCAATTTCTGCAGACATACATAAATATGGGTATGGTCCTAAAGGCTCTTCGACAATCTTATACCGAAAAGATAAATTATTGAAATACCAGTATTCTGTCTCTATTGATTGGTCGGGCGGAATTTATGCATCCCCCGCAATGCAGGGTACGCGTCCCGGAGGTAATATTGCCGCATCATGGGCAGCGTTAAACGCGCTTGGAGAAAATGGTTATCTAAAACTCGCAAAAATAGTAATGGACACAACTAAAAAATTAATTGATGGCATTGAGCAAATTCCTGAGTTATATATCTTAGGAAAACCTGACATGAGTTTGTATTCTTTTACCTCAGATAAATTTCATATGTACAATTTGGCAGATGCCATGGAAAAAAGAGGTTGGCATCTAGACCGTATGCAATTTCCTCCAGCAATTCATATGACAATAAATCCACATCATTCCAAAGTTGTAGAACCATTCCTTAAAGATCTCGGCGAGTGTGTTGAAGAAGTCATTAATAATCCCGAAAGAAAACCAGATGGCCAGTCCGCATTATATGGAATGATAGCATCAGCACCAGATCGTAGATCAGTAAAGGAGATTGTCCTTGATTTTCTAAAAAACATGTATAAGGCCAAATGATTGCTAAATATTTGCCTTCTGATTGGGATAGGTAAGCATAGAATCGCCTTAATGACCAATTCTCATCATTCCCTGCAATTTAAAGCATTGATAAATAAGTTATACCTATATACTAAATGATATTAGAAAAGAGTAATCATTTCCATAAACCTCTGGGAGGTTTGAAATTAAAAAAAAAAGGATACAAACTCCTTTGGAAATTGGCTATAAACTTTTTCAGCAGGTATTTCATCTCTCGTTGAATGTAAAATCCACTTATATTTTCGTTCATTGTCAGCCACTCCATACGCATAGAGCTCAAAATCATGTGTTTGTTGCATAGTTCCAACGAAACTAAGTAGTAATTCTAAAATTCTAAACCAAAGTTCCTGTCCTTCCTCAAGTTTATCATCAGAAGAACTCGTCAAATGGCGTTCGTAACCATACATTGTCGCCATGCATTTTAACCCATCCTTACTTTCAAAAAAACTTACGATTGGGTCCATCACTCTCCCTAATGTAGGGTAGAATTCTTGATGTTTTTGCATAGAATTTTTGGTGACGGGAAAATAAAAGTCCATTATCTCTTCTTCCATATCTAACCTATCAACCTTCGTGAAGATAAGCGAAAAAAAATACTTTAATATATATTTAAAACTTTTGTTTGAAATTAGTGTTCCCTCCCTATAGAATTAAAAAATTGAACTTATTAAAAATTATTTTCTTTCGGATTATAATGACTTTATAATAATACTATCGGGCTCAGATTAATAAATTTTACTTTTAAGTAAAAACGTCATTCTAATTTATTAAAAAGGTTATTATAAATTTAAATTAAAAAAGACACTCCTATTTATCATGAATAGAAGTCCAGTTAAAAAAGGAGACAAACTTAAAATTTATGTGGATGGTGCTTCACGCGGTAATCCCGGCCCCGCTGCGAGCGCTTTTCTATTTGTTCATAATGATGTTATTATTAATAAAGACTGTCACTTCATTGG
>JAGXOB010000195.1 GCA_019894735.1 Promethearchaeota archaeon
CCTTATTGTAACTCTTTTTTTCTTTCGAACAGATATTAAAAAAATAATATGTTCAATTTATAACTGGGAATTAGAAACAGAATATGGAAAAATGGTTCCTTTAATC
This sequence comes from Promethearchaeota archaeon, assembly GCA_019894735.1. The sequence continues at coordinate 107 of JAGXOB010000195.1, forward strand.
ATTATCGGAACTATTCCAATTGCCATAGTAGGTTTATTATTTAACAATTTTGTCGATTTATATTTTAATGATATTTTACCCATCGCAATTGCGTATATCTTCTGTGGATTAATGTTATATTTTTCAAAAAATGGTATTGGAGAAAAAAATAAGCTGGGTTACTTTGAAGCATTGCAAATAGGCATTGCTCAAGGAATTGCAATAATCCCAGGGATATCAAGAAGCGGGTTTACAATCGCAGTAGCATTATTGCTAGGAATAAAACAAGAAATTTCTTTCAAGTTTTCATTTTTACTTTCAATTCCTGCAATAATAGGTGGTTTTACTTACACTTTTATTAGCCAAAGAGAAGCTCTAAATCTTGCTGGGTTAGATTTAATAAAAATCTTTGTAGGAATAATTGTCACGATAATAATAGGGTATTTTTCCTTAACAATTCTTAAGAAAAGTTTAGCTGCAAAAAAATTTTATCTATTTGCATTTTATTGTTGGTTTTTGAGCATTATTTTGATTCTTTTAGCAATAATAGGATTTTAACCAAGAAGGTTTGCCGATAAGAAAGCTGGTAACAAAAGCAGCAAAATCAGGATTATTCTGATATAAAGTAGCAATTTCATTATCAATAAGAATTCTAAAGTTTTCTTTGATTGCTTCTGAAATCAACTTTGGAAATTTAATATTTTTATTATCTGTTAATAATTTTTCCTCCAAAAGACTGATGGCATTCTGATAAATTCGATTAAGAAGAATAGTCCATCTGTTGTTTTGTATGAAAGGTCCGGATACTACTGAGGTATTTTTCGTATGTTTTAACAAGAAAGCAATACTTTGTTTATTGAATTCTAGTGGAGGTCCAAAATGTTGTTTTATTTTTGGCAAAATATGTGTTTCAACTTCAATAATAAATACAGTAAGAGATTTTTCATCAGTCCAAATAGTATTTTGTAAAATCTTAAAGTCATTATTTTTTAATAAGTTTATTAATAATTTTTGAGTTTTAAAAAGCTGGCCCCATAATACATCTGGAACTGCATGTATATTATTTAGCTGAATAAACAGAATAGAAGATCCTCGATTTTCAAATTTAGATAGTAAAGTATCCATCGAAAAGATTTTTATTTTTTTAGGAAAGAAGAAGTCTTTATTTGGTTCCCTAAGAAATGCTCTAGCGGCACCAACTAAATCATAGAGTTTTTCTGAAGTAAGTGCGGATGCAACATTTCTATTTTTATCTACAGGATCGATCACTATTAAAGGGTCAGAAAAAAGTAAAACTGAGTCTACTTTTTTATCTTTATAAAAATTTTTCAGGTCTATAATGATAGGTTTTTTATAGTTTGAAAAAGCTTCAAGAGTTTTAATGAAAGAGTTGTAATGCAATATTAATAATTCACAAAGATACCCACTAAAACCACCAGTCTTTATTTCTGCACCATAAACGTTTATTCCTTTAAAGAACTTCTTTAGTAATCTAACTTGATTTTTTAATCCTTGGTTTAGGTGTTTTCTAACATATTTTGAATGATAGGGGGTTCTATCGGTAGCACTTTTCCAGTTACCAATATCTACCTGATAACAGGGAACTATATTCACTCTAACATCGTTTATAAAAGCTTCAAGGTACGGATGTTCTGCATATCTCTGGACCTGTCTGTAGCCTTTTGTGGCTTTTTTTGCAATTGTTAAGATATCTTCATCAAAATTTTCTCTAGTTATTGTTAGGGGCAAACGAATAAAAATATCAATATCTAGATCGTCTAGTAACCAAGTATCTTTAGCTATTGAACCTTCAATACCTATAGTAGCTACAATACCAGCTTTTTCACATTCTATAACTAATTTTTTTTCGAGTTCTTGAGATAGAGTTTCTATTTTTTTTCTATCAGATTCCCGAGGTACAATATCATCTAGAACTTGGTTTAATATTGGAGTCATTTTTTTCATATTGTTTAAACCTCATCTTTTGAATAGAATTTTTTAATAGTTGCATAAATTGGTCCAGTTGGCGTTAATTCACTTTTTTTAAATTTTATACAATTTAGGTTTATTGCACCAATATTATATTCAACATGATTTTTTACAAAAGTTGTTAATTGATCATTATTTTTACCGTATTTGACTCTAGCAAGGGTAAGATGGGGTGAAAAACCTTTATAGTCAGGTTTAAAAGCCAATTGTCTTAACTGAACCTCAATTTGATCAAATATTTTGTTCATTTTTTTTGTTCCTTCAGTAATTCCAACCCAAATAACACGTGGAGAATATAAATTCGGGAAAACTCCTATTCCTTTAAGTTCTATGGAAAAGGGATTAAAATCTATTTTTTGCATCTTTGTTGAAACTTTTTCAATTAAATCATTAGTAATATTTCCTAAGAATCTCAGTGTGAGATGTAGGTTCTGCTGTTTTATAATTTTAAGATTAGCACCTGTTTTAAAAATAAGTTTTTGAACATTTACCAATTTCCTTAATATTTCATTATTTTCTAGATCAAAAGCTAAAAAACAACGGGTTGTCTCTGACATTTTTTTCCCTTCAAGATTGATCTTATTTTTTCCACCATAAATGCTTTTTAATTCTAATGAAAGGTAATAGCAAGTAAAAGTGGATAACATGAGTGCTGATAAACTTATTGTGGGCTTAGCAGGTATGCCTGGTTCAGGCAAATCAATATTTGTTGATGTTTCTCAGAAAAGAGGATTTGGCATTATTATAATGGGGGACATAATTAGAGAAGAAACAAAAAAAAGAGGATTAAGACTAAACCCAAAAAACGTTGGAGAAGTAATGCTTGATTTAAGACTTAAAGGGGGAAATAATATCATCGCTGAAAAATGCATCCCAAAAATTAAAGAACTGCCTTTTAAAAAGATAATAATTGATGGATTAAGAAGTTTAAATGAATTAAATTATTTTAAAAAAAATTTTTCTAATTTTAATCTTATTGCCATGCATTCTTCACCAGAAACCCGATACAAACGCTTAAATCAAAGAGGTCGCAGTGATGATCCAAAAGATCCAAAAATATTTCAAGAAAGAGATATTCGGGAATTAAATATAGGTCTTGGAAATGTTATCGCATTAGCTGAGCATATAGTAATCAACGATCAGAACATTGAAGAGACAAAAAACAAATGTAATAAAATATTACAGAGAATTGAAAAAAAATGGACACTGTAACTGTTTCTATCCAAACAGAAATAAAACCTACCGAGAACGAAGGAAAAGTAGAAAAAGCAATTTCAAATATTTTCGGAAATATAAAATCAAAGATCAAAACAGAGTATAATTCAAAAATACTGAGAGTAGAAATGAATGGTAAAGAATCTTTATTCAGGTTTCGAGATATACTTCGATTAGACCAAATTCGTAACGCTGCAAGAAGAGCTTTATTTAAAGGAATATCAGGGTCAAATATCGTTTTCTTTTTAAATAAACAAGTAGCATTTGCTAATCATGTTTCTTTCTCCGAAGAAAAAAATGAATCGCCATTAGGACCTATCCGAATAAAAATAAACTGTATTGAACCAGAATTACTGATAATGTGGCTTACCCCTAAAACCGAATAATTTGGAGAAAAAATTTTGACCTTAAGAACTAGTATATCAGATCGTGGAGCAGTTTTATTAGGAAATTCAGTAGCTTGTGACGCCTTCGATGAGACCAGTCCTTTACGAGTTGTGACTCATGCACATGCTGACCATTTAGTTGGATTAAGAAGGAGTCTAAAAAATTGCGAAAAAGTATTGATGACAAAGGCTACAAGAGATATGATTGAAGTTTTAAAG
>JAGXOB010000196.1 GCA_019894735.1 Promethearchaeota archaeon
AGTACAGGTGAATTAGAAGGATCAATACTACTTAAAGATGGAAATCGCGAGGGTTTAACTGGTTTAGTAAAAATCGTTGAAACTGTTGATGTAGAATTAGATCACGATTCAAATATAAATTCCATTAATTTTAAAGGAAAATTAAACGTAGAAAATCAATCTAAAAAGGATAGATTATGGGACATCGATTTATCGCTTAAAAATATCGATACTACAAATCTTAAATCGAAAGATATTAAGATAAGAGAACTTGGGACTGATAAAGATACCAATACTTATTCTGAAGACTTCGTAATTAAAGAAGAAATCAAAAATCTCCTTTTAGTTCAAGAATATGTTAACACACTTCCGGATGCGGATGGCGTTTTAAATATTAGAGACATTGAAACTAATTTACTACAAGCCAAAGACAAAACCAGTAAAGCTGGAGCTAAAGTGAAAGAAAGAGTAGCACCTGTTAAAGCGGAAAAAGAGGAAGAAGAAGAAGAAGAGGAAGATGATTCTTTTGAAGATGGAGGAACTTCCTCTGATGAGTTTTCATTACAATCTTTTGGTATCTCCATTGACAAAGAGAATACGGTCACGTTTGCAATCGCTATGAGAAGTTTATTCGAAAAACCAATAAAGAATGTTAAAGTCGTAAAAAATATTCCTCGTGATTTTAGCAATCCGGTTATTAGAGATACTTCAGTAGGACGGGCAGATGTTGAAGGGAAAAAAGTTGTATGGAATATCGAAAAATTGATGCCAGAACAAACTGCATTACTAAAGTTTACTTGTAGTATCATGGTAACTGACATTGCAAAGAGAAATACAGGTACTATAGATGTAACCTACGAAGCAGCATCTTCTTTTGCCGAAGGACTAGCTATCGATAAATACGATGCGTATACAAGAAATAAATTTTATATCGATACCGTAGAAAGAGACGAAGAACCTGGTGTATGGGATTGTAAACTGGTTTTTGAAAATCCATCTGAATTTATCATTCAATTATTTAACGCAGATGTATATTCCCCAGAAAACGAATCAGTCAAATTTGTTGACATCGATCCGAAAGATGTTCCATTATTACCTGCTGGAGCACAATGGCATTCTAGAATATGGAAGTTTGAATCCGAAGAATATCCTGCTTTTAGAAAGAAACTTGAATTTCGAGTTATGCCTGATTTCCAAACTAAAGTATATGGAACTGCTTCAATTGAAGATGTAATCTTAGAAATTGCTAGCATAACAGGTGACATGGAATACGATATTGATCAAGTTCCAACCTACAAAGAAAAAGACGTAATTGCAACGTTGAAAATGATCAACAATGGTTCTGCTCCTTTGAACGAAGTAACAATTGTTCAGCAATATTTCACTGACGAATTTCAACCTCCTAAGGCAAATGAAATCAAGTTATTATGGGATGGAAGTGAAGTCGACCTCAATTCAGGAGCAGTTAATTTCGATGGAAGCGTATTTAAAATCACACTTAAAGACCTTAGAAACTCAAGTAATGGATTGTTTATGCCCGATTCTTCTTTAGAATTTCAGTACCCCGTTCATTGTGTTAATCCGGCTCAAGAATCTAAGTTTGAATCTGAGATCGTGTATTTCACTAATACATTTCCTGTTTCACAGGAATTAGAGTTTAGACCAGAAGTACCCGTAATAGAAGCTCTACACCTTAGAAGAAGGTTCAGAATTGGAAAGGAAGTCCTTCCAATTGGTGCTTTAGGCAATTACGAAATAATCTTAACAGTAGAAAATATCGGAACAGCACCACTTCAAAAGCTTGTTTTGATGGATAAAGTTCCTGATAGCTTTGAATACTCAGATTATAGTATGAAACCAGAGATCACAGATGAAGTAGGACAAGATACACTCAAGTGGACAATTAACAAATTAATGGGAGAAGAAAAAATCGAAATCACTTATAAAATTAGTGGTACCGGCGCTTACAGTCCAAGTGACGCCCAACTTGGTTTATAAAATTTTAAACTACAAATTATTTTTTTTTATATTATTTTATATTATCATAATCATTTAACAAAGTTGAAAGAACTTCTATATTTAAGATTAATATAACGTAATTACATATTATTTCGAATTAAATTCATAGAATCTAATAATAAGTGAAAATTCGCATGTCAACACTCAAAAAACGCTTCAATTTGAACTGGATGTTTGAATGTCCGGATGCAGTTTTAACTTGTTCAACTCTAAAATGTGGAGAAAAAACTTATATAGTATTTGGGGGCCATGATAAGACCTTATACTTGATGGACGAAGATTTGAACATTCTTGATACTGTTACCTTTGATGGGTGGGTAAGAACTACGCATGCTGTAGATATCACGAATGATGGTTGTGAAGAAATACTCGTAGGTGCCGGAGATGGTAATTTCTTAGTGGTGAAACTGGTAAAAGGAATAGATAAATTAGCAGGTATCATGAATTATAAATCTAAAGGCAAAGTTCTATCCGTCATTGCTGGAGATTTTACTCGAGACAAAAATATTGAGCTTATTTATGGGAGTGAGGATAAAACGCTCAAAATTTTTGAAACCATAGATTCAACTGAACCAAAGTTCACTCTTTACTACGATTCATGGGTAACAGCATGTACATTAGGTTATTTAAAGTTACCTGATATCGACACACCAATTTATGGTCTATTAGCCGGCACTAAAAATGGCATGCTTCAACTAATTGAATTTAATGAAAATAAACCTAACATAGTTTGGCAAAAAGAATTTGGTTCACAAATTAACACTATCGAAGTAGGCGACGTTTCTAACGACGGGTATCACGAGATCGTGGTCGGAACCGACGATTCCTTCGTTAAAATAGTTAATAGTAGCGGTGAGGAGCTAAAAGCAATAAAGTTCGAGGAAAGCCGCCCAATTACCTTAAAAATCATCGATATTGATGGTGATAACGCCAAGGAGATTATTGTGGGATGTGCTAATGGTTCGCTTAATATATACCATAATCCTAAATTAGATTCGTTAGATATTGAATTAAAATGGAAAACTTCTGCTTCAAATTCAATAAAAATAGTATCATCAATCGTTAATCCGGAGGATGGTAAAATTAATATTTTGTTTGGAGGATATGATCGAAGTATTAGGTGCATAAGTGACCTTGAATGCGGTGAAACGCCTCCTTTAGATGTTCCAAATAACATGAGTGTTCCAGAAACTCAAACCACAGAAGAAACAACGGACAGACAAATCGTATTCGAAACGGTACCAACAAACATTAGAGAATATATTTTCAAATATTTAATAGATAATAGAATTATCGAGGGAATAGGAGCGGAATTAGAAAAAAGAGGGTATCTTACTGATAGCGTTGTCGAAGAATTCCAACGAATGATCTCTGAAAAAGCTGATTCTTACGAAAAAGTTACTTACTCCGTCTGGACACTGCCAGAAGATCAAATTGGTGAAGGTGGTACCACCGGGGCCCCCACCAAAGTACCGGAGAAAAAAGGTAAGAAAATTAAACCAATCGTTATAGAACAGGAAGTGCCCAAACAAAGAGGAGGAATGTTAATTGATGCTTTAAAACCAGATTCTGTTATAAGAAAACAAGAAAAACCTAAATCAGTAGCAGGGGCCGCAGCAGAAGGGAATATTAAAACCATAATCATTACTCAATTAGAAAAAATCAAACTTATACCAACAAAAAGTAAACTGATAGAAGATTTAGTCATACTTGGATACGATAGAAATATGGTAGAAGAACAAATCGAAAAATTACGAATGGAAGGAGTACTCCTTTATTCTCGTTCAGAACCAAAGGGATGGAGTTTAGGAACATACTAAATTTATTTTACGCAAGAATAAACTCTTTTATATCATTTTGAAAAGGCTCAAATTGATTAATCTCTGAAAAATC
>JAGXOB010000197.1 GCA_019894735.1 Promethearchaeota archaeon
GAATAGTAAAGGGATATATTTTATTTCTTTTCTCTCTATTCCGTTTTTAGTAGCTGTATCTTTAGGCCAATTATTTGTAGAATAATTAAAAACTTCAATGTCAATTAATTCGGGATGAAATTGAGTTTCAGATACTTTATTGAGTTTTTTATAATAAGTAACATCTTTCTTTTTATACATTTTTACACTAGTTTGCTTCCCATCTATTTCTGTTAATATTCTATTCTGTTCCATCCTTTTTTTACAGATATCTTCTAAAATTTGGCAGTATTGGATTGCTGCGTTCACAAGATCACCCTCTTCAATGTAACTCTTGACTTTTGTATGCAAATATGCTTTTAAAAACGCAGAGAAATCGTCTTCGAGTCTATAAAGATTGCCATAAAGAAACCTCGTTGCTTCCCACCACGATCTTACATTTTTTCTTGATAAAGATTTAATCAACTGTTCTGAAGAACGTATTTCTGAGAGAAAAATTAAGTTTTTAATCCCATGGGAAAGAAAATTTTGAGGGTTAATAACAGCGAGTTGTTCCTCTGAAACATGAAAAGAAATTACTTCCCTAGGCCGAATTATAATTGATGTCTCGCCGTTAAACACGCGATCGACGCGTATAGGAATTGGAACAATTGGATCTCTTTCGATAACCTTTATAAGAGAAGATACGTACGGATTTAGGTATTGAGAGGTATCAAAAGGAAAAATCTCAATATAAAAGAAAAACGGAGCGGCGTCAGATTTATAGGTTTTAAATTTAAATTGAGTTTTCTTATACAATTATATCACACTATTTATCTAAACACTGATTAAAATCCCAAAAAGAAACAATATGAACGCAAAAATGATGTCAAAAAGAATGCGGAACACTTTATCGCCTTTTGATTTTTCTAGCTTAATATCATTACTAAAATAAGATTTAATCATTTTTATTCCAATTTGTAAACTCTCCTTAACCCTTGAGCGTTGTAATATAAGTAAAATTATACTAATTAGTAATAATGGGATGTAGATAAAAAATAAGAGCTGAATATAATTGCCCCCTCTCAAAAAATCCCAAATAATTACGTTTGATATAACGGAATCAAGGGTTCTTGAAATTATTAGTGGAATTAACCATTTTCTTCTTGTTATCGTTAGAGAAAATACAAGCCCGATTATAAACGATCTACAAAACCATACAATTCCTGAGTGAAAGCTGATTAAAAAGCTAAAAGGATTAAGAAAGAAATCTATAAATGTAAAGCAAAAAGTTGATATCATCACAGCAGATAATTTGTTAAAATATTCACTCCCTCGTTTTGTTATTAACCCCCTGAAGATTGTTTCTTCAGAAAATGATATACTAAACTGAATAATTACAGAGTATAACAAGAAGAGGGCAAAATTGTCTACTAACAAATATGAGTTCTCATTATTTATAAGCTGTGAAAACGCTCTATAGGGTACAGCATTAGGTTCTGTAATGAACATTAAAAATCCTAAAGGAACTAGTAGTAGGAAGAATAATAGGATACTATAGAGAAGTTGATATTTGTAATTTTTACGATTCACGTTATAAAGCTTTAGAAAACCTATATGTCCAGCTATATGTTCTTCCGATTGCTTCGTATTTTTAGTTTGGTACTTATTTGAAATAAATAAAACTAATATAATAACTAAGAAAATCACAATTGCCCTAATATAATGAAAAATAAACCCAAACATTCCTGTAGATTGATTTACTATAAGTGGTATCAACACCCACTCTAATATTAATACTAGAAAAATAGTAAAAAATATCGGAATAATTTCATGAAGAAGAAATTTAATGCGTTTTGAGGTTATTCTTCTTCGATTTTGAGATAGTATTCTACCCATGAATGCTCATCGTTTCTTACACATAAATTAAAATAAATAAATGAATATTCCTTAAGAATTTTTATAAACTTTTTTCAATCTCTTGTTAGCGATGTTCCTGAACTTTCATTGTTATATAACTGTAGAAAAAATTTTATAGGAGTGCTCATGGATTTCTACTTCGGTAGTGAATTAAGATTTTGCGATAAATAATTTATCCCATTAATAAATAAGCTTAAAAAAAGTTATTTGTTATCTATAGGTTAAGAATACAAAGGAAGATAAATATATTCTTGTCGATGCTGTATAAGAAAGAAAGACCCGCTATTTTAATGTTTAAAGACGGTCGTTATTTCGAAGGGATTGGATTTGGAGCCACTAAAAAAGTTTATGGTGAATTTGTATTCACAACAATCACGGGCGCTGGATATAACGAAACTCTCACTGATCCATCTTATAAAGGCCAAATCGTAGTTATGACTCATCCTTTAGTTGGAAATTACGGGGTTCCCGCTTGGGAAAAAGACATTTACGGTATTCACAAATATTTCGAATCAGACTCAATAAAAGTGAGTGGGTTTATCGTAAACGAATGTTGCAAAAATCCAAGCCATTACGAAAGCATTAAAACCTTAAACGAATTTTTATTAGAAGAGAATATTCCTGGGATCGAATGGATAGACACAAGAGCTATTACCAAAATCTTAAGAGAGGAAGGTGTTCAATTAGGGTTACTTGCCGTTTATAATCCTGGAGAAATACCCAATATTAGTGAATTAAGAAATGAAGTTAAACAAGTCGAGGATCCCAACCTAAGAGATTTAGCTAGCGAAGTGTCTACCAAAGAAGTAACTAAATTTAGTCCTTCAAATCCACGAGGAAAAGTGGTTGTAATAGATTTAGGAGTAAAGAATAACATTTTGCGAAACTTCGTACAGAGAAATGTAGAAATAATTTCAGTTCCTCATAATTACTCATATGAAAAGATTATGGCTTACAAGCCTGATGGAGTACTTATTTCTAATGGTCCAGGAGATCCTGCAAAATATAAAGGTGCAATTGCTGTTGCTAGCGAATTAATTAAAAACAGCGTACCTACGATGGGTATTTGCTTGGGCAATCAAATTATTGCATTGGGTGCAGGTGGATCCTCTTATAAACTAAAGTACGGTCATAGAGGTGGAAACAAAACCGTTATAAATCCTAAGACGAAACAATGTTATATTACATCTCAAAACCATGGATTTTGCGTTAAAGATTTTGAAAGTGAAGGATTTAGCGAATTTCTTACCAATATCGACGATAACTCTAACGAGGGGTTAATTCATGATACCAAACCAATTTTTGCAGTTCAATTTCACCCTGAAGCATCTCCTGGGCCTTTAGACTCTTTATATTTATTTGATAAATTCATCGAAATTATGGAGATTTAGTCTTATGCCCGTGGATAAAAGCATTAGAAAAGCTTTAGTACTCGGTTCTGGAGGAATTCGAATTGGACAAGCTGGAGAATTTGATTATTCTGGAAGTCAAGTATTAAAAGCCCTCAAAGAAGAGGGTATTAAAACGATATTAATTAATCCTAATATAGCCACTATCCAAACTGATCCCGAATTATCTGACCAAGTTTATTTACTTCCTGTTAACGTTAAATATGTTGAGGAAGTCATAAAGAAAGAGAAACCAGATGGTATATTATTAGCATTTGGAGGCCAAACTGCCTTGAATGTTGGAGTTGAGCTAAAAGAGCAAGGAATTTTAGAAAAATATAATATTCGTGTTCTTGGTACTCCAATAGAAGCTATCGAAGTTACAGAAGACCGAGATCTATTTGTAAAAGCTATGCATAAAGCAGACGCTAAGGTATGCCAGAGTAAAGCTGTTACCTCCTATAAGGATGCAATAGATGTAGCTCAACAGTTTGGTTTTCCCTTAATGCTTAGGGTAGCTTATACATTAGGTGGCAGAGGTTCCGGTATCATCGATAATATGAAAGATTTCGAACGGATGGCAAGAAAAGGTTTAGCACAGTC
>JAGXOB010000198.1 GCA_019894735.1 Promethearchaeota archaeon
CGTGAGTGTTACGCGAAGAAACGTCCACCTAGACGGTTTTAGTTTGGGTTAGCGTTTTGTGTGTCATCTTTTTTCTTCTCTTTTTTTAATATATGTATTTTCCTGATCAACATGTACTTAGAGGATAAAAACAAATCAATAAATATTGAATTAATATTTCGTAGACTTTATATGAACTAATTTTTAACATTAAAACAAATATGGTTCTATCCAATTTTAACAGAAAAATCATTATTCTATTCACGAAAACTCTTAAATTGGACAGAGAAGTAACTGAATCAAGATTTAACTAATATATTAAAATTACTAGGTCGAAAAAAATGAGCGACGCAATCAAAAATAAACTTCAAGTTTTAAGTTATGATGATGATAGCAAGGTTTTCAAAGTAAAATCACCTCAAACAGGTAATATTTGTGAAGTGGACGATACCTTTGCTGAAATGTTCCCCCTATGGGTTGGACGGATTTTAATTACCGCAGAAAATAAAAAATGGGCATTAACAGCAGCAAATGTTGCAACAGGTTTTGCTACAAGTGTTATCATGGCTCCAGCTGAAGCTGCGATTGAAAGATTTGTTCCACCTGAACAAACTCCAGATAATCGTCTTGGTGTATTGATTCAAATTTATAATCGTGATCGCTTTGCACTGAAAAATCAACTCATTCAAAGAATTGGTCAGTGTATAATGACTTGTCCTACCACTGCTGCTTTTAACGGTTTACCTGATACAAAAAGAAAACTCAAAGTCGGTCGAAGTCTTCGATATTTTGGAGATGGATTTGAAAAGAAAACAATGGTTGGAAACAGAAAGTGCTGGAAAATTCCAGTTATGGAAGGCGATTTCATAGTCGAAGACGGTTTTGGTGCACAACAAGGAGTAGCTGGAGGAAATATTTTAATTCTAGCAAAAAATCAGGAAAGCGGACTCAAAGCCGCTGAGCTAGCTGCAGATGCAATACGCAATAATACAACTGATACGATAATGCCGTTTCCAGGTGGAATATGTAGAGCAGGTTCAAAGGCAGGCAGTCTAAAATATAAACTCAAAGCTTCAACTTATCATACATATTGTCCAACACTAAAAACAATCATTGACGATTCCCATGTTCCTGAAGAGGTAAATAGTGTTTATGAAATCGTGATGAATGGTCTTACACTTGATGCAGTTAACAAATCTATGATTCAAAGTGTAATAGCTGCTGCCAGTACTCCTGGTGTAATTAAGATTTCAGCAGGAAACTACGGTGGAAAGCTTGGTCCCTACAAAGCTTTTCTTAAGCAAGCGTTGGATACCCAATAAACTCCTTAAAAAGGTAGCAACTTTTATCTAAATCGAGACAACGTTACTCCTTGCTAAACTATTCCTTCAGTGAAAACTATTGAGTTCAAAGAAAAAAACTTCCTTAGAATTATTCAGATTAAGAAAAATATTAAGTACTTTAGGCACAAAGGAAGGCCGTGCCACAGAACTTATTACCATATATGTTCCACATGGAAAACAAATAAGCGATGCTGTTACAATGCTAAGACTCGAATATGGTACTGCTTCTAACATAAAATCCACAAGTACACGAAAAAATGTTCAAGAAGCTATTGTTAAAGTCCAACAACGTCTTAAACTTTTTAAAGCTCCACCAGAAAATGGATTAGTAATTTTTTGTGGGGCTATTCCTCAAAATGGTGCTGGTAGCGAAAGAATGGAAACATATGTACTAGTTCCTCCTGAACCTATCAGTCTTTATCTTTATCGTTGTGACTCTAGATTTCATACTGAACATCTGCAAGAGCTTTTACGAGTTAAAGAGAATTATGGTATTCTTCTTGTTGATACTTCAGGTGCTACAATTGCAACTCTTCAAGGAAAAAGACTGAAAATAGTTAGACAGCTGCACTCTGGGGTTCCCGGAAAAACACGAGCTGGTGGTCAATCAGCAAGAAGATATGAAAGATTAAGAGCAATGCGCCTGAATGAATATTTTGTTCGTGTTGCTAATCATGCCAATGATATCTTTTTACCCATGGATAATTTCAAAGGTCTAATTTTGGCGGGACCTGGACCAACAAAATTTGATTTTGACAAAGGAAATTATCTTAATTATATGCTGAAAAAAAAGATTATTGATACAATTGATACTGCATACGTCGAAGAACAAGGTGTGAAAGAAGTTGTTGAAAAAGCGCCAGAAATAATGCGAAAAGTAAGATACATAGAAGAAAAGGAAATAATGCAAAAATTTCTTTTTGAAGTTGGACATGATACCGGTCTAATTACATACGGTGAAACAGAAGTAAGAAAAGCTCTTGAAGCAAATGCGGTTAGAATACTCTTATTATCAGAAGCTCTTGTTACTTTGCGTGTTACCACAACTTGTGGTTCATGTGCCTTCAAAGAAAATGCCACAATTGAAAAACAAAAACTAATTGAGTTGGAAGAAAGTTTAAATGGAAAAAAATGTGCACAATGTAGTGCTCAATCCTTGACTGTTACCAACACTCAAGATTTAATTGATAATCTTGCTGAATTAGCAGAGTTATCAAGTACTGATGTTGAAGTAATTTCCAGTGAGACCGAGGAAGGTCAAATGCTTAAAAAAGCGTTTGGGGGTATTGCAGCTATGTTAAGGTTCAAAATAGATGGGTTTTAGACTATTGGTTATCATTAATTTTTTGCTCAAAATCCAACTTATTTAAGCCTTTAATTAATAGAATTTTTTGATTCGAAGTTAAACCTGAAACAATTTTTACTTTAGATCCAAAAAAACTTGAAAACATCTTTATCAGCTCTTTGTTTACAATCCCTTTATGAGGCCTTTTTTTGCTAAGAAATATAACTTCTTCATCAGTAATCTCAATTTTACAGTTTTTAGCTTCAGTTTTTACAAAAACTTCAAGAATTATGCCATCACTTGTCTCTTTTATTTTCATGTATTTTTGCACTCAATATCGGAAACAGGTTTCTTTCTTTCCAAAGCCCAACTGAATTTTGTTTGTAATGTTTTAGGATAAAACTTGGTTAAATCAAAATCTGCAGAACGAGCCCATTTTGTGTACGCACGAGGGTCTATATATGATTTGAGTGAAGTACCTAAATTATACTCTTTTGTTTGCTTCGTTAACTCTATATCAAGACTAATTTTTTCAATTCTTGTTTCTGTAGACTTGGTTTTTTTTCCAGCCGCCTTAAGATTTTTAAGTTTGATCCTTAACTCCTTTATTTTCTCTTCTTTTTTTAATAACCTCTCACCAAACTTTGGAGAGATTTTACGTTTATGATTCGCTACCACTGCTACTTTCAGGTTAGCCATCTTGGCATAAAATTTTTTTACATAAATCTTATCTTCTTTTTTTACCCTGCTTTTTTTCAAAGCATCCTCTAAAGTCTTTGTACATCTCCAGGTGCGAAATACTTTTGCAGTTAATCCAGGCATTTTTTGAGAAAGAAACCTGGAAACCTTCTTTGAATCAACTCCCTCAAATAAATATTCCTTGCTTGATTTCATGTAATTTTTTATATTTTGAATAACTGGATCTGGGGCTTTAATGCTTTTTTTCCACCGAACAGAGTCTTTACCCAAAAAATCGAAGTATATCACATCATCTTCAATTTTTATATGCTCTTTTC
This sequence comes from Promethearchaeota archaeon, assembly GCA_019894735.1. The sequence goes on from JAGXOB010000198.1 coordinate 3,624, forward strand.
TCAATGTTATTGCACCCACAGTGTCTGCCTCTTCGGGATCTTTTTCGTCACCTACTCTCATGTTAGGTTTTAAAATAAGCCAGCACACTGTAGCTATCTTTCTTTTTATATCCTCTTTTGCTTTGAGATTTTTAATGATATATTTTTCGATTGACCGACTCCGTTTTCCTAGTTTTGCAGCTTTTTCAAATTTTTCCTTCTCTTTATTTTGTTTAATGAATGCTGAATCTGAAAACCATACATAC
>JAGXOB010000019.1:0-29212 GCA_019894735.1 Promethearchaeota archaeon
TAATAGAGTAGAGCAAAAGTTGATAACCCGTGCAGGGTAGTCCTCAAGCGTCTATAATTTATACGTTTGAATCATTCAATTTTTATTTTGGTAATTAATTCTGTAAATGAGTATCAATCGCTTTAAGAATGTCTTGAATTTCAGGTCTATCGGTTTTAGTACCGATATAACGCCATACGATTTTGCCATTTTTATCTATTAGGTAAGTTGAAGGGATTGCGAGCTCGTTTTTAATCATTTCGTAATCTATTGGTATTCCAAAGACGTTATATTCTTTTGAAATTTCTGCTTGTTCATCTGCTACAATAGAAAACTTATAGTTTTCCTTATCGGCAAGCCTTTTTAAAGGTCTTCCTCTATCCGTTGCGATAGAAACAAAACTTACATCTCTCATTTCAATTTCAGAAATATTACTGTTTAATTTAGAAAGTTGTTCCTTTCAATAGTGTCACCAAGCACCTCTGAAGAAATCGATTAACAATCCGCGATTCTCTTGAAGGATTTTTGTTAAATTGATGCTATTTCCATAAATATCAGTTGTATCAATCATTGGTGCCTTGCTTCCTATCTGTAACCCTTTTTCAGAATTTAAAGCCGTCATTATATTGTAGAGAAAAATGCTTAGAATATAAAAAAAATTCTATTGAATTATAAAACTATCCCACTATTAAGAAAAAAACTAGAGGCAAATATTTATTTATATAGCTCATTTTAAGATTTAATATAGACAATTGATGTGATTAAAAAATGGTAGATAAGATTATTCCCTTTCTAATTAATATAGGGGACGTAATTCCAGCTCGCTCAAAGGCTACAATGTTAGATGAGATGGCGATGGCCCTAAACGAGTGCATAAATATTTATGGAAAGACTATAAAGAAACTCGGCAAAATTAACAGAATTTCTATGTGCTTTTGGCCCGTACGTTTAGTTCCTTTAAATGAAACTCGTGCCTGCGTTTGTAGTTATTTGTTAAATAAACAAGAGAAATTAAATGTAGGGAAATTCTCACAAACACCTCCCAATCCAGATAATGTTATCCAAGGGGCTGATCCCATATCCTTTTTAGATTCTTTAGCTTCCTATAATACCACATACCTAAAAAAACCTAAAAATTATAAAAGAGGTACAGTCATTCAAGAAGCTCTTTTTAGTGCAAGTGAAGTTGAATATTTTAAAAACTTTTTCATGAATCAATATGCTATTGGTTCATTCAATGAACCCTATTTTCTTTTAGAAGGAGGACCTATTCCAAAAAGTATTAATCAAGCGAAAATAGTCCCGGAAGTGTTTGAATTTATCTCTCAAAGAGATCTTGGTATATTAGATAATTACGGACAGATGATAATAAAACTGTGCGATAGATTTATTCAAAGGGGCTCTCAAGAAACTGACAAATTGAGAACTAAGAAGGTAGATACCAGCGAAGAGGAAAAACAATTAGCTCAAATAACAAAAGAGTTAGAGGAGGAGAAAAGGAGAAAAATAGAAGAAACTCCCGAAGAATTAGTCAAAAGTGGCAAATATAATCTTAGTGATAAAACGGGTGATCTCTATAATAACCTTAGTGCTACAAAAAACTCAGTTGATAGATTAAAAAATGCGGTTAACAAGAACGATCTTTTTGAAGCGGAAGCATCTTTAAACGATGTGAATATTAAATACAAGGATTTAGGGAATACAATTGGCAGGATCCAAACTGAACTAACTCAAGTAAGAAAGAATGTGCAACGAGAACTAAGTGATGTAGATAAAACAAAACAACAGAAAATAAGAGAACTCGAAAGGAAAAAGTCTGAAGTTGAAAGTAAAATTCAAGCAAAACATAGCGATATTAGCAACGATCTTTCTTCAGCTGAGGATACAGTTGCAAGAATCAAGCAAGAAAAACAATCTTGCCTTGATAACATCGAGAGTATTAAAGACGTGGAGATGACCAACGTGCAAAACTTCTTTAAAACTTATTCTCTTGAGATCAAAACTAAGGATGTTATTGTAGGGGTTCCTATGTTCATTTTCTATTTCGTAGATCCAAACACTCGTAGAACAATTGAAAGAGCTCCTGTTTTCCCGATTCTAATTGAAGGTGGAAAAATCCATAGAACAAAAGTAACTGATTCTTTTAGAACTAAGTTAAGGGATCTGATGAATAAAGACAATGCCATGATCAACTTAGTAGAGAAAGGGGGAGAAACGGGCAATTTAATGGATATCAAAAACTTGGACACTAAACTTGAAGAAGCGATCAATGACTTGCGTATTAGGAAAGTTCTAGGCAAAAAAGAAGCCGAAAGAGATAAAGAGATAATTTACAATTTAGTGTGGTAAGATAAATAACAAATTTTCTATGTTTTCTAATTTTTTTTAATCAATTAAATATTTTTAAAGTAGAAAAAACGATAAACTCATACGGGTTATCTTTTCCTCGTTCATATAATATGCAAACATCGCCTTTTTGATTATAAGTTAAATCTGAATATGCAGAGGGTCCTTCATATAACAAGATTGACTTTTCCCAGGTTTTCGCTCCATTATAGCTTACTCTAATAGTCATATGGTCCCGAGTTTTACTCGCTGGATTTGAAAATAGAACAATGTCTTCATTTTCATACCCCCTATAATCATATCTTAAGATTGATGCTTGGCATACTGGTTCAATTAGCTCAAGATCATCAATAAATTCTTCAAAATCATCTCCATGATTTTTGGAGTATGCTACTACTCGGCAATGTTTCTTACGATAACTACGCATGTTCCAATAAATATCTCCATTTTTCAATTCGCAAACCTCGCATTCATCAAAACGAGCGTCAGAAACTACACCCATTTTCCAATTCTTTCCGTGATCATCGCTAATAACCAACATAGAAAAATAACCACGACTCCTCTCAAATAAATGATAGTCACAAGGGATAATTAAACGTCCGTTCCTTAATTGAATTCCATGTCCGGGTCCTGATGCCATATGGGTCCAAAACTTAAAATCTTCACCAAATAATTCTTCTGTTATATTCCTTGGTTTGCTCCATGAGTCACCAAAATCATTGCTATAAACTAACCACATTGAAGAATTATCCAAGGTATAAGATAACCAAAGTCTTTGAGTTGTTTTATCATATACAGGACAAGGATTGCCACATGTTATTTCTTCATAATCAGAAATAGCTTCAAATTCCTTTGAAGTGGGATTCTTTAACATAAGTTTTTTTTGAAAATGAAGCAAAATAACTGGAGGGCCCCAATTTAGTCCACCGTCAGTACTCTTGCGCATAACTAATTGAATATCTCCATGATCTTCTTGGTTGTTCTTTCTTCCTTCAACAATAGCAATCAAAATATTATTTGGAAGTGATATGAGTGAAGGAATTCGAAAGGTGTGATAATTTAATTGACCACATTTAAATAAAACTTGAGAAGATATTTCCATTATCATCTCTCTTTTATTGAGGTTTATTTTAAAATTTAGATTATTTTGATATTAAATTCGCGAATTAATTTAAGAATTGATTTTTTCAGATATTTGTTTTCTGAAAATGAACAAGACAGTTATATAAAATAAAAAAGAGAATGTTTTCAGTTCAAGCTTCTACATAACTCATCTTTTGACCGCAACAATCAGGAATCTCTTGATAACCACACTCTTCTGATTTGCAACAACATAGCATATAATTATCCTTTACCATCATAGATTGTTCACAGCACACCGACACTTCTGTTTCAATTCCGCAAATATCACATCTTAATTTAGCTATTATCATCAACTCCAATTTTAAAATTTCTTATTTTTAAAATGATACTTAGAAAAGAAAAAAGCTTGTTTTATGTAATATAAAGATCCATCTTGTCTCTTTTTTAAAAAAAAGGTTTTCTTCTAGAATAATTGGGAATTATTAGAACGATGTCAACTTATGAATTTCATTTAAAAATTTTCAATAATTATGATTCTTATATATTTACAACTCAGAAATAAATGGAGAATTAATGTGGTAAACAAATTAAATTTAGGCAACACCAATAGGTTATATCAAGAAGCTTTGGATTTAATCCCTGGAGCTATTTTAGGAATTAGACGTCCATATAACTTTGTCGAAGGCGAGTACCCTATCTTTTTTGAGACTGCTAAGGGAGGGAAAGTAATAGATGTTGATGGAAATGAATATTTAGATATGCTCTGCGCCTATGGACCTATAATTATAGGGCATAGGGAAGTGGAAATCGATAACGCTGTCATCGAACAAATAAAAAATAAGGGATTCTGTATGTCCCTAACCCAACAAATACAAAACAAGTTAGCTAAAAAGTTAAGAGAACTAATACCGTGCTGTGAAAAGATGGTTTTTGTAAAAACAGGTTCTGATGCTACAACGGTTGGTATTCGTGTTGCCCGTGGTTATACAAAACGCTTGAAAGTTTTAAGATGTGGATACCATGGTTGGCATGATTGGTGCGTCGAAGGAAAAGGTGGAATTCCTGAAAAACTCTACGAGGATGTCCACGAGTTTAAATATAATGACCTTGAACAAGTTACTAAAATGATGAATGATTTTGGTAACGATGTAGCAGCCATAATTCTTACTCCTATTAACCATCCAGGTGGTCACGAAGTAGAGATGCCAAAACCAGGATTTTTAGAAGGAATCCGTGAATTAGCAGATAAATACGGCTCTGTTTTAATATTTGATGAAATTCGCACTGGTTTTAGAGTTAATCTTGGAGGTGCTCAAAAAGAATTAGGTGTAACTCCCGATCTCGGAGCTTTCGGCAAAGCTATGGCTAACGGGTATCCTGTAAGCTTTCTAGGAGGTAAAAAGGAGATAATGGATGTTCTAATTGAAGAAGTATTTCTAAGTTCGACTTTCTTTCCAAATAGTTTACCGCAAGTAGCCGCACTTAAAACTATAGAAATCATGGAACGGGATAATGTGTTAGGAAATATTCGCCAAAAAGGTGACAGATTTGCTAAAAATATAACTGAGATCATTGAAGAAAGCAATGTTCCATGTACATTTTCAGGTGGACCATGGATGCCCTATATAACTTTCGATCCTGACCCAAACCAGTTATATCGGAAACTAAGGGAAGAGTTTTATAGGCAATTGATTCGACGCAATATTTTCCTTCAACCTTACCATCACGGTTATATCTGTTATAGGCATACTGAAGAGGATTTAGATAACGCAGCAAATAAAATAGAAGAATCACTAAAAGAATGCAGAAAGTTAATGTAAACCTTTCTGTTTGAATTGAAATTAATGAATAAGAAGTAACTTTATCAAATTATGGATAAATTAATAATAACAGCCGCGATTTGTGGCGCTGAAGTAACAAAAGAACACAATCCGAACGTACCTTATACTGTTAGAGAAATAGGAATCGAAGCAGAGAAAGCATTCTTAGCTGGTGCGAGTATTATTCATCTCCATGTAAGAGAAGACGACGGTACACCTACTCAAGATCTGAAGCGGTTTCAAGCGTGTTTTGACGAAATTAAAAGAAGATGCCCCGATGTCATCATACAGCCCTCGACGGGAGGAGCCATAGGTATGAGTAATGAAGAGCGATTAAAACCCATTTTTATGAATCCTCACCCCGAGATGGCAACTCTTGATTGCGGAACGATGAATTTTGGAGGGGAAGAAATTTTCGTCAACTCCGAAAACACCATCATAAATTTTGTAAAGGAAATGAATAAGCTCGGAATTAAACCAGAACTTGAATGTTTTGATAAAGGAATGATTGACATGGCACTAAGACTTAATAAGAAAGGATTTATTAAAGAACCAATGCATTTTAACTTTGTACTGGGGGTAAACGGTGGAATTACTGCAACTTCACGGGACTTACTCTTTATGGTAAATAGTATACCAAATGATTCAACATTTACGGTTTGTGCTATTGGAAAACATGAGTTTCCAATGGTTACAATGTCAATCGTTCTAGGAGGGCATGCACGAGTAGGATTTGAAGATAATATTTCTCTTTCGAAGGGAGTTCTAGCTAAATCTAACAGTGAACTAGTGGAGAAAGTGGTTAGGATTTCAAAAGAGTTAGGTAGAGATATTGCTTCCCCTTATGAAGCAAGAATCATGTTAGGTTTAAAGTGATAAATAAAAAAGAAATTAGGGATTTTAAATAATGTATAAAGAATTGGCTAAATATTACGACTCAATTTATCATTGGAAAGATTACAAGACGGAAGTCACTGCTATTAAAGAATTAATAGAGAAAAACAAAAAATCTGATGGAAATAATCTACTTGATGTAGGATGTGGGACAGGGATGCATGTAAAATATTTCAAAGACGATTATAGCTGTACGGGTATTGATATCAACAACGAAATGGTAGAGGTTGCAAAAAGTAAAGTTTCGGATGTGTCCTTCGAACAAGGTGATATGATAGATTTTAGTCTAAAATCCCGTTTTGATGTAATTCTATGTTTGTTTAGCTCAATAGGCTATGTAAAAACATATTCTAACTTAGAAAAAACCATAATAAACTTCTCAAATCATTTAAAAAAGGGTGGTGTGTTAATTATTGAACCCTGGTTTACAAAATCTGTTTTCTGGGGTGGAGTGCCCGAAATGACTACTTATGATGGGGATGATGTCAAAATCGCAAGACTTAACACGACAAAAGTAGAAGGAGATTTGTCGATAATGGAAATGCATTACTTAATTGCCGAAAAGAATGAAGACATCAAGCATTTTGTCGATATACACGAATTAGGTTTATTTGAACACGACAAAACTCTTGACTTTATGGAACAAGCTAATTTTAAAGCAGATTATCTCAAAGACGGATTGATGAAAGATAGAGGTTTGTTTATCGGAGTAAAGCTGTAGCATAATATCTTGCAAATATTTTAATTAACTTAGTCCTTCAATATAAAGATTAAATAAATAAAGTATATTTTCTAATTCATGAAAATTCTCATTACATATTTTAGTCAAACGGGTAACACTGAAAAGATAGCTGAAGCAATTCACGAAATAACATCTAAAAATCATGACTCCAATTTGAAAAGGATAAAAAAAGTTAAGATTGAAGATTTAACTGATTTCGATTTAATTTTTATAGGTTCTGCTTGCCATGACTCTGATTTAGCTAAGCCAGTTTTAAAATTTCTTAAAAAAATCCCAGAATCTCCTAAATACGCCATTGCAGGTTTTTATACTCACTCAACTTTTTTACCAGAAGGAGATAATAGGATTAAAAAGTTATCTGAGAGATGGTCAGGAAAATGCAGTGCTACATTTGAAGCGTTGAAAGAAAAAAAGAACATCAACTTTAAGGGTTATTTCAGATGCCAAGGAATACCATCATCACCTATTGAACAATTTATTCACAAAACAATTATAAAAGATGATGAAGAATGGACAGAATTCCTTGAAGAGGTAAAAAAACACCCCGATGAAAATGATATAGAAAATGCAAAAAAATTCGCTCAAGATATTCTTAGTGAAATCTAATCATATTCTTACTAAAACATCCCGATTATCCAAAAATTCTTTTAAATCTTGGATTTTTAAAATATTAAAATGAAATAAGGAAGCTGCTAATACAGCTTCAGCTCCGTTGTTGATTGCCTCAAGAAAGTGCTCTTTATTTCCAGCTCCCCCTGATGCGATCACAGGGACCGAGACAGTATTAGTAAGAGCTTTAGTTAATTCAAGATCATATCCTGAATTTGTACCATCTCTGTCCATGCTAGTAACTAATAATTCTCCCGCTCCTTTGTCTACAACCGTTTTTGCCCATTCCAATACGTCAAGTCCCGTAGGTTTTGTTCCACTATGTGAATAGACTTCCCACGAATCGCCTTTTTTCTTAGCGTCGATAGCTACAACAATGCATTGAGAGCCAAACTTTTTCGCACCTTCAGTAATTATATTTGGATCGTTTATAGCTGCGGAGTTTATGCTAACTTTCTCTGCTCCCGCTCTGATAATCTCCGTCATATCCTCAATTGTTTTTATTCCACCACCAACAGTTAATGGAATAAATATCTCCTCAGCTACTAGTCGAATTGTATTAAGCATACTTTTTCGTCCTTCTAGAGTCGCTGATATGTCCAAGAAAACTAGTTCGTCAGCGCCGTTATCGTTATAAAATCGTGCTAATTCAACTGGATCGCCACTGTCTCGTAAGTTTTTGAATTTAACTCCCTTAACTACTCTTCCGTTTTTTACATCTAGACAGGGGATTATTCTTTTTATCAGTCTTGAATTATGAAGATTGTCAAGGAAAGTGCCTAAATCTATTAGCGAAATGCTCCCGTTATATAAAGCTTTTCCAACGATAACTCCATCAGAATAACGCAGCGCTTTTTCTACATCGCTTATGTTTGAGACTCCACCAGAGGCAATTATTTTAGTGTTTGGTTTTTTCTTCTCCATTAATTCTAAAAATAGATTTGTATTTAGACCACTCGAAGTACCATCTCTCATTATATCTGTGACAATAAAATCACGGATTCCTAAATTCTCTAATTTTGATAGGACATTGAAGATGTCTAAATTTGAATCAAATTGCCAACCTTTAGTACGTATCGTCCTATCGGAGGTGTCTAAAGCGACAGCAATTTTGTTTTTGTCTTGTTTAGATAAAATATTTAGTAGGTTTTCGTCATCTAACGCAATAGTACCTAAGATTACTCGGTCAGTTCCCTTGTTTATCAGTTCCTCAACGATTTCGCTACTCCGTATTCCCCCACCAATTTGAATTTTAACTCCAGCCTGTTTTACATGACTAATAAGATCTAAAATAACTGGATAGCTAAGATTTTTCCTAAACTCTCCTGTTAAAGCTCCGTCCAAATTTACAACATGGATCCATAAAGCACCAGCTTTAATGAATTGCTTTAGAATGGCTATGGGATCGTTAGAATATGTAATCTGCTTAGAAAAATCGCCTTGAGTGAGTCTTATAACCTTTCCTTCTCGAATGTCCATTGCAGGAATTAGTGTTTTTATGATCAATTCACCTGTTTTAATAGGGATTTTACCCAATATTTCAATATAGTTTCTCCAATAGTCTTACTTTTTTCAGGATGAAACTGAAGTGCTAATATTGTTCCGTAATGAAAAATAACGCAAAATCTCATACCATGCAAGGAAAAAGCAGTTACGATACTCTCATCTACTACATCACAGTAATAAGTGTGGTTAAAGTAAGCATACCCGGAAAAATAGGGTTCCTTGATTCCAGTTACGCGATTCCATCCCGTGTGCGGAACACGAATTGATTTAACAATCTCAAGCTTCTTCACGTCTCCGGAGACGATGCCTAATCCCTCAGCTCCCGGGCTTTCTTCAGATTTATTAAGTAATAATTGCATTCCTAAACATATTCCTAAAGTTGGTTTAGTTGGGATAATCAGTTTCAGTAGGTTAAATATCTTCTTTCGTTTTAATTCTTCGATAGCGTCTCCAAACGCTCCCACGCCGGGTAAAACAATGCCTATTGCTTTTTTAATTTGTTCCTCTTCGTTAGATATTATTACATTGGGATAATATCTTTGAAGTGCTCGTTGAACAGACCTTAAATTTCCAACTCCATAGTCAATTATTGTAATCATAATTTGCTCCTCAAAAATTTAACCTAACTTTGTAGTTTCCTCAAAGAGTTCCCTTAGTAGATGGGAGAACACCCTTTCGCTTAGGATCAAGTCGAGACGCTTTATCAAGGGAGTATCCAAGGGCCTTAAAAACTGATTCTGCTATGTGATGATCGTCTTTTCCAGAAAGCACTTTCACGTGTAGCGTTATGCCAGCATTGATGGCAAAGGTTTGTAAGAAATGCTCTATTAATGTTAGAGGAATCAATTGGTCTTGATCCTTTCCAAAATATTTACCCGTCCAAGGGATGTCAATAATTGAATAAGGGCGATTAGAAAAATCAACCACTACTAATGCTAAAGCTTCGTCCATAGGAACATAAGAGTATCCAATGCGCTTTATCCCTACCTTGTCTCCGATTGCTTGCTTAAAAGCTTTACCTAACACTATCCCTACATCTTCAATGGTATGATGGGTATCAACGTGTAAATCCCCACTAGCTTTTAATTCAATATCAAAAACTCCGTGAACTGCAATGTGATTTAACATATGATCGAAAAATCCTATGCCTGTATCTATTTTTGCAATTCCGGAACCATCCAAGTTAAGCGAAACTTTGATGTTAGATTCTTTCGTTTTTCTTTCTTGTTCTGATTGACGATTCATTTTAATTTCCTCCTTTTAAAAATAATTTGAGTTCCTCAATAACTTTTACCATATTTTCTTGGAGCCCGATACTAATTCTAAGGTTATTAATCATGTCTGATGAGGAATAATATCGTACTAGAATACCCTTTGAATATAGGTGTTCAAAAAGGACTTTCGGAATCTTTGGAGATTCGAAGGTCAGTAGCACATAACAGGCCTGGCTAGGGTGTATCCAAAAGTTTTTGTGGTGATTTTGGATTATCTTTAACTGATTGATGAACCACTCTCTAGTTTTTTTCATTTCTGTTATTCTCGGATCAACTAGTGGGCTAGATAATGCAGCAAAAGCAGCTTTCTGTCCCGCAATATTAACATTATAAGGTTGTTTAATCGACACTAAGACTTTTCGAATATCATTTGGCATAATGCCGTATCCCACTCGGAGCCCTCCTAATCCATAAGCCTTACTAAAAGTTCGAAGAACAACAAGATTCTCGTAATTGGGAACCCATTGAGCAAGAGACTGAGATTCTGAGAATTCTATGTACGCTTCATCTATAACCACTAAAACGGGGAGAGAGGCTAAACGCTTAATGAATTCTTCTGAAACAACATTTCCATCGGGATTATTTGGGCGAGCAATAAATACGATTTTTGAGCGTTTCGCTTCGCCTAAAAATTGTTCCTCGTCAAGTATGTAGTAGGCAAACGACTCTTTTTTAACAATTTGTTGAGAAACCGCTACATAGTTAATTCCATGTACCTGAGCTAAAAACGAAATCATACCAAATGTAGGGGAAACAGAGAGTATGGTATCAGAAGGATTCGCGTAAGCCTTAATTAGTAATTCGATTAACTCATCTGATCCAGAGCTTATGATGAAATTGTTAGTATCTAAATTTTCCTTTTTCGCTAAGACTTGTATTAATTTTGAACACAAAGTGTCGGGATAATTGCCAATATTTGTAAGTGAGCTTAAGGCTTCTAACACTTCTGGAAGTGGTTCATAAGGATTTTCGTTACCATCGAGTTTAACTATTTCTGCAACTGGGATATTTAATTCTTCCGCAATACCCTCTAAAGGTTTGACTCCGTTATAACTCTTTAAGGAAGCGAGGTGCTCTACAGTTTTAATTTTGGGCATTAAGTTCTCCTCCTAGCAGCTTCTGAGTGGGCCGTAAGTTTTTCATTGCGAGCTAGTTGTTCCGCTAAAGGTGCTATAGACTTAACAGTTTTGGTATCTAAGGCAATAAGACTGGTAATTTTGAGAAAGTCTAAAACTGACAATGGAGAAGAAAATTTAGCGGCACCACCTGTTGGCATTACGTGACTGGGACCAGCAACATAATCACCCATTACTTCACAAGAAGATTCGCCCAAGAAAACTCCTCCCGAATTTTTAATTTGGGGTAATATTTCGTCTTGATCCTTCGTGATAATAGATAAGTGCTCAGGGGCAAAATCGTTAATTATAGCTATTGCTTCCTGAATACTAGTTACCAATATAATTCCACCATTATTTTCAATCGCATAGCGGGCTTTTTCAGCACGAGATAATTTTAATAGTTGATCTTCAATTGAATCTTTGACCATGGTTGCTAACTCTTTGCTTGTTGTGAGTAGAATTGGAATTGATAAATAATCATGCTCGGCTTGTGCGAGTAAATCTGACGCGATTAAATGAGGATTTGCTGATTCATCGGCTAAAATTAACGCTTCTGTTGGACCGTTGATACCATCAATTCCTACGATTCCATACACTTCTCGCTTCGCTAAAGTTACAAAAATATTTCCAGGCCCTACAATTTTATTGACTTTTGGAACTGATTCGGTGCCAAAAGCTAGCGCTGCAATTGCTTGAACTCCTCCTATCTGAAAAACTCTAAGTTTAACTTTAAAATCACGCATTAAATTACAAGTAGCTAATATTATTGATGAAATTGGAGATGGGCTAACTATTATTATCTCTTCAACTCCTGCTACAATTGCCGGACAAACACTATGAATAACCGTCGATGGAAGGGGAGCAGATCCTCCAGGCACATAAAAACCTACTCTTTGAATTGGAGTTATTATTTGTCCTAGAGTTCCTCCTAGATCATTAGTAGTCCAAGAAGATATTGGTTGCTTCCTGTGAAATGCTAATATTCTATCTCTGGTTTTAACTAAAACCTCGGTGATCTTCGGATCGATGGACTTATAGGCCGCCTCCATTTGCTCTACTTTAATTTCAATTGAATTAGAAATATCGGTATTATCTAGTTTCTTTGTCCATTCAATTAGAGCATGATCTCCTCTTTCAACTACATCGTTAATAATTCGCTTCACTACTTCTTGTGGTGTTAAAGATTCACCAAAAATTTTGAATATTTGATCGTTAATTTGCGGCGATACCGGAGTATTGACTACTGATTTGCGGATTAGTATAGATTTTTCTGCTTCTTCTAAAGTATAAATTGGAATCATCATTAATCCTCCAGATTCTTTAACAATTCTTTATAGCGTTTTGGTTCTTCCTCAAATATAAATAATGTCGGACTAACAACAACTCCACTACCGCCAATTTCTCTTAAGGCTCTTATAGTTTCCGTTAGCTTCTTTTTTTCCACAATTATATGAATAGCAAACCAAGATCCCCCTTCTGAAGAAATAACTGGCGAGATCGTTGGACCCTGAAGCCCTTTTAGGCTTTCTTTAGTAAACATTTTTTGAGCAATAGTTTCAGGATCGTTTCCTCGTATGTTTATAAAAACTGAAACATAGTCTTTTGCTCTTATAGTTGCTTCAAAATACTCAAGAAAAGTTCGAGAAATATCCAAAACAATCTGATTTCTTTTTAAAATTCTACGATTTGCTATAAAGCAAGCTTGAGATTGGAGAATACAACCATCCTGCAATCTTTTTAATCGATTATCTTTAAGCGTTTGTCCTGTGGAGACTAGCTCGACAATTATATCTGAATACCCTAATGTTGGTGCAACCTCTATAGTTCCTTCCGCTTTTATTAATTCAAAATCAAGGTTGTGTTTATTAAAAAACTCTCTTGTTAATAAAGGAAACTTTGAAGCTATTCGCAAAGATTGACTGCGTTGATTCAGATCTTTCATCGTATTTTCCTTCCAATTTTCAGGTACTGAAACTTCTAATGTACAATTTCCAAATCCTAAATCATCGTGAATGATTACTATTTTATCAGGATCTTTCAGAGTCAACTCAGTTAAGATATCTAAACCAACAATTCCTAAAGCTAAATTTCCATTAAATACGCCATTTATGATATCTTTTTGCCGCTGAAATACTACTTGTATATTTGGAAATCCTTCTAACCAACCAATATATTGTTGCCTATTTCTCCTTAACTTAAAGCCACACGAATTGAGAAATTCTTGTGTTTCTGACGCCATACGACCTTTTGAGGGAATACCTATCCGGATTAATTGCATATTTGAATTTTCTATCTCGTTTTTATTTGTCATAATTTCTTCTACTCCATAGCTCGTTTAATATATCTTGTAGTGTAATATTTTTTTTTGCCATTAAAACCATAATAAAATACAATAAATCTGCAATTTCCCAAACAAGATTGTCTTCGTCAGTGTAATTAACAACCTCATTACTTTCTTCTTTTATTTTTTCGTTTATTAATCTTTCATCTTTTGAAATCTTGCTTGTATATGAATTAAAAACAGGATTTACAATTCTATCCTGAAGGATATCATATAAATCTGATAATTTAAATTCTTTATTGCCAAAACAGGAATATCGTTGTAAATGACAAGCAACCCCCTCCTGACGAACAATAAATAGCAAAGCATCTTGATCGCAATCATACTTTACTCGATTCAATATTTGATGATTTCCCGAAGTCTCTCCTTTAATCCATATTGATTTTCGAGAACGACTGTAATATATCCCTTCTTTTTTAACTAAAGCTTGCGTTAAAGAATCTTGAGAGGAAAACGCGAGCATTAGAATTTGGGAATGTTCATCTTGTACAATTGTAGGCACTAAACCTTCCTGTTTCTGAAAATCGATTAGAGATATAAAAATTCTTATCAGTTCCTTTTCTTCATAAATACCTTGTGAACTGATAAGTGGATCTACCCCCTTTTTTTCTAATATTCCAGTGCACTTATTATCGACATCAAGAAAAATTATTGGTAATTTTCCAATGTCAGATAGACAGTCTAATACTGTGAGAATGGTACTTTCATCAATATCTAAATCCTCTTCATAATCAATCAGAAGTTCTGAACAATAAGGATTCACTTTATCAAGAATTTCTTTTAGGAGTTCTTTAAGCTTTAGTAAGTCTTTATCGAGGATTATGTTTTTTTGAAGCGTAATTCTTGCTATAATTACATTTTTTGAAATTTTTTGGCTGATAAATTCTACATCTTTCTCAGCAATGATTATTTTTTTTACGCCCATCTGTAAAACTGATTTTATAGTTTCAGATTTTGGGGAACTCATCATTAAATAACATTCAGCAACACTGCAAATCTCTTTTAAAAGTTTATCAGAAGGAGAATTACTCAATACTATATTACCAAAACGAGTAACTCTTTTTACGTAATTAAGTATAAAATTCTCATCGTTATTTACTTGATTTTTATAATTTGATTTGATTTTGTTAATATTTATTTCGAAATTTAACATAAAAGCCCATTCAATAAGTTATTTCTATTAAGCTATAGGTATTCTTTATTCTTGTGGAATTATAAATTTTAGTCTTCAGTTCACATTTCATCCTAATTGTTTTAAAAAATTTATAATTCTAACGAATCTTAAGTAAGATTAAACACATGACTATTATTGTTCTAAGAATTTAGTGGTGAAAGTCATATGGCAAAAGGAAATAAATATGGTACTCACAGAGTAATTGAACCTAAAGGAACTCTTCCTCAACCTGCGTTAAAAATATCGAACGATACGACAATATTCGATAACGAAATCTTAATAGATGTTGATTATTTGAACATCGATTCCGCAAGTTTTACACAGCTGAAAGAAGAAGCGGGAGGAGATATCGAGAAAATTAAAGATAAAATCTTGGAAATTGTTCAAGAACGAGGAAAAATGCAAAATCCAGTCACTGGTTCCGGGGGAATGCTAATTGGAAAAGTAGAAAAGATAGGTGATGATTTAAAAGATACAGTTGATATAAATGTAGGAGATAGAATTGCGTCGTTAGTATCTCTATCATTAACTCCTCTCAAGATTGAGAAAATCTTAGGCATTAATCCCGATATTGATAGAGTAGAAATTGAGGGTAAAGCTATACTTTTTGAAAGCGGAATTTACGCAAAACTCCCCGAGGATATGGAAGCGACTCTAGCTTTAGCAGCACTTGATGTCGCCGGAGCTCCCGCACAAGTAAAGAATCTGGTTAAAGAAGGTGACACCGTATTAATTTTAGGTGCAACGGGTAAATCTGGACTTATGTGCTCCTACATGGCTAAAAAAATGGTTGGAAAAAAAGGAAAAGTCATTGGACAAGCTAGAAACCAAGCTAGAGCGAAATTTCTTAGAGAGACTGAATTTTGTCATGAGGCTATTATTGCTGATGTATTAAATCCTACAAATGTTTTAGAAGAAACACTTAAAGTTAATGGTGGAAGTGAAGTAGATGTTGCCATTAATTGCTTGAGCATTCCAAATTCGGAATTATCTTCAATTCTTCCCGTGAGAGATAAAGGTATTGTATACTTCTTCTCAATGGCCACAAGCTTTACCAAAGCGGCTTTAGGAGCAGAAGGAATAGGAAAAGATGTAACCATGATAATAGGTAATGGATACACTAAAAATCACGCGCAAATTACCTTAGATTTACTACGAGAATCTAAAACCCTCAGAACAATTTTCGAAGAAAAATATAAAAAATAGTATTGTCTTCTATTATCCATTTAATCTTCCAATAGGATAAGAGCCAAACTTTTTAACGGTGTCAATCATCGCCTTAACATTTTCATATTTACTTGTGCCCAAAATATCTGAACCCGCACCTAGGATGTATCCCCCGTCTTTCGCAGTATCTTGTAGAGCTTGTTTCGTAGCTTTTATAGTTGATTCTACGGATCCATATGTAAATTCGAAAGTAGCTGAAATATTACCAATTAAACAAATATCCTTTCCAAATTTTTCTTTGAGTGGCTTTAACCTCAACCCCGATTCGAACTCTAAAGGATCAATTCCATCTATTCCAGCATTGATAAGATAAGGGATAGTTTCTGAAACATCTCCATCCGAGTGAATCAATAATTTAGCACCATGCTGATGAGCGTTATTAGCCAAGTCTTTATAAACGGGAGTTACAATCTCATTCCAATGTTTAGGATTATAAATTGTGCTTCCTTTTAATGCCCAATCATCGCAAATAAATACTAAATCAATTCCTTTTTCAAAAAGACAGTTCTGTAATTCTTTTGTAATTCTCCCCAAAGCTTTAGCAAGATCTTTAACTAAATTAAAGTGTTTCCTAACCATATTAGCAAATCTATTTATCCCTATCATTGCCCAGGTCGCGAACGCTACAGAACCACCCGTAGGAATTGTAACAAGACCTTTTTGAAGATATTTGTCCCAAATTTTTTTAAAAGATTTAAAATGAATCTCACCGGCTGGTTCCCAAGTATTTATGTAAGAGATCCATTCTTCTAGTAATTCTGGTGTCTTTAAAACTCCATCCCGATACCATTCACCGTCGTAATACTGAGCCCATTCATTGTAGGATTTAATATCATATCGTTTTAAAATTTCCTCTGGAACTTCGGGTTTCTTATGAGAGTGGTTTCTAATTCGATCGTAGTGATACCATATTGAATCAAATCCCATATAGAGTGCGGCATCATACATAAAATCCTTTGAAAGAGGAATATTCGAATTTTCGTCAATCCCCATATGATAAGCTACTTTTTTAGTAAACGGAAATTCAAAGACCTGCGCTAGGGTGGGAACTCGGTCGGGTTCTTCATGTTCTAATGTTTTTATTATGCGCTCATGTACGTTCATGTCAATTTACTCAATTACTAGTTAGTGAGAGATATTAAATACATTAAATTTTAATTTAAATTAAAATTTGTTAAGCGAAAGTAAACCTTTGAATTATTCTCTGTCAAACTCCTAACCTTTAACAAATAATAAGAATTAGTTACCTTAGTAAATTAAGATTTCTGGTAACTATTATGAAAGTAAATAGACGGATGGAGTTATTTGGAAAGATAAGCGAGGAAGATTGGAATAATTGGAGATGGCAATTTAGAAATAGGATAACAACTCTCGAAGATCTAAAAGAATTTATTCCTTTAACCAAGGAGGAAGACGATCCTAGTATCTTGGAAAAGATGAGGATGGCTATCACCCCCTATTATTTGTCATTAATCGATCCTCACGACCCTTACGATCCAATCCGGAAACAAGCTATCCCTACAATCCATGAGCTCACTCGATACCCCGCTGATTTAGTCGATCCACTACACGAAGATGTTGATAGTCCCACTCCAGGATTAACTCATAGATATCCTGATCGAGTTCTTTTTTTAGTAACAGAGAATTGTTCAATGTACTGTAGACATTGTACTCGAAGGCGTTTTGCAGGTCATCACGATAAAGCCCCTCCAAAGGATCAGATTGAGAAATGCATAGATTATATCCAGGAAACTCCCTCAATAAGGGATGTATTGTTATCGGGAGGTGACGCGATGCTTATTTCAGATAAAATATTAGAAGACATTTTAATAAGTTTAAAAGAAATTCCTCACGTAGAAATCGTCAGATTAGGTTCAAGAAGCCCTGTTGTTATGCCACAGCGAATTACTCCTGATTTATGCGAGATGCTTCAGCAATATCATCCGATATGGTTTAACACTCACTTCAACCATCCGAACGAAATTACTAAAGATTCTAAGAAGGCTTGTGAAATGTTGGCAAATGCCGGTATCCCCCTCGGAAACCAATCCGTATTATTACGGGGTGTAAACGATTGTATACATATTATGAAGAAATTAGTCCATGAATTGGTAAAAATAAGAGTTCGTCCGTATTACATTTACCAATGCGATTTATCAATAGGATTAGGGCATTTTAGGACCAGTGTGGCCCAAGGCATTGAAATAATCGAAGGATTAAGGGGACACACTTCCGGGTTATGCGTCCCTACATTTGTGGTTGATGCACCGGGTGGAGGTGGGAAGATTCCCGTTATGCCTGATTATACAATCTCTCAAGGGAATACACGAGTTGTCTTGAGAAATTTCGAAGGAGTTATAACGACTTACGAAGAACCTGAGAATTACACTCCAAGTTGCCATTGTGAAGATTGCGAAAAACAAATCGGTGTTTCAGCTTTATTGAGCGGTCAAAAGATGACGATCGAACCAGATGATTTAGAAAGAAATCTACGGAAGAGCAAGTTGAGCAAATAATCTTTATTTAAGAACAGTCTGACAGTTTGGACATTTTTTAAGATGTTTATTAATTTCTACTCCACAGTGTTCGCAAATCATCACATCTTTTTCGCCCCCTAAAACACCGTCCTCTTCCTTTTTTATTTTCCGATATATATTAATGCTAGGTTGTTTTTCAGGTCTTGTTGCTCTTCTTCTCAAAATGAGTAATCCTACTGCGAAGATAAAAACACTTGGTAATACGAGAACCAGTAAATATGATACATTGAAGAATTCTCTATTTGATCCGGTGGCCGGACCTATCGTCCCTGAATCAACCCAGATATCAAAGAAACCTGAACCTGAAATAGTTTTAACTTGTATATAATAATCTCCGGTTTTTGACGCTGTAAAATGCATTCTTTCTCCTCCATATGAGCCGCTCTCGACTAACAATCCGTTCATCATGTAGGGTGATTCTCCTATTCTAAGCGATGTCTCCATACCCCAAAAAATATCTGTATCAATAACAATTGTATATTGGGATCCTTCTTCTAATGATACAACGTACATTTTAATTCCGTTAACTCCGTTATGCTCGCTCATCAGAATTGAGTCGACATGTAATTTTGTGGGTAAAGCAAAAGGAATTGTAGCTGTAAATAGTAAAGGTAGTAGTGAACTAATAACTAATATCAATATCTTTTTATCCTTTTTCATTGCTTTTTCTCCTATAATTCTGTTTTATAATATTTTTCGTTGAATTTAATAAATATTCATGAATTTGCATATAACATTAAGAAGGCACTTCTATAAAAATATTTAGAGATGATTACCAATCCATATTTTTTATAAGATTTATATAAACTAGTATACCATCATATTTACATAAAATAATCCAAAATTAAATTATTAAAAAAATGAGTTGTTTAAATAATGACTTATAGATATAACTTTTTCAGAGGATGTGAAGAATGCGGAAGGAGCGTGGATATAGATGATCACATCTGCCCCAAATGCGGATTTGATTTTACTTTACATCCTCGAACAAAGCCTAAATGCCCATATTGCGAAAAAGAGCTTCACATAACCGATTTTTATGTAATGGAATTAGATAAAAAGGGACATAAGATGGTTAAAGGATTTTTAGGTGAACATAAAGGAGCCAATCAAATGTTTCACTGTCCGTTCTGCGGAAAGATTTTGGGTTTTACAAATGCTTCTGTTGGTTAAATACAAATAAAATTTAAATTGTTTTTTTTTATATTATGTTGAAATAATTATATTTAGGATAAAAAAAAAAGATAAAGTTAGAAGTTCGCTAAAATAAACGCAGTGAAAGTTAGGAACATTACGCATCTTAGTAAGATTTTTACAATCCTATAATTTTTTCTTTCATTGCTCATTCTAAAGCTTAATAAAGCCGCTATACTTGCAAAAATAACTGTTATTATTGTTATAATGGTATAAAATGTTTGAGCGAAAATGTTTGGAAAACCGGGGAACATTGGAATGATCAAAAAGAGAATTACTAATATGTCTAAAATTAACGATAATTTTTGAGATTTTTCTTCCCCAATAATAGTGGCAATTGACATTAATTTTTCTCTATCGTCTCTTTCTAGATGTTTGCAGTCGTTTATCAGATCCTTGGAGATTTGGAGTAAGAAAACAGCCCCGAAAAACAAATAGATAACTACTGGTATGATTAAAGTGTTGAGAGATGCTCCATAAATTAATCCGAACGAAAATGAAAGGCTAGTAATGACATTTCTTAAAATTCCCTTATATTTCCAATCTCTACCGTAATAGAGCGAAAGAAACCAAAAAATACCAATAAACGCCAATAAATAGAGGTTTAACGATTCGAGGTTGTAAATAATTGTATGGTAAATTGCCAAACCATAGGCAATCCCATAAAATAAACCACTAAAAGTGCTTATTAACATTACAATACTTCTAGTCTTGCCATCTCTAGGTTTATCTTTTAGGTTTAACACTATTAACATACCTGAGATCGCGATTAATACGAATATGAATGAACCGTAGTAGATATTAATATTAACTCTACCTATACCAACTCCGAATCGAGTAGTTTCTAATCCAATAAGTACCATAAAAATGCTCTTAATCCATATCACTGGTTTTAAGGTTATAATATTATTTTTTAAAGTTATTTTTCTCACCTTTTTATTATTCTCTTATTCATAGTTGAGTATAAATTCTCGTAGCGTTCTCAAAATCTAGTTCTAATGCCATCGTTCCGTATTGGATGGTTGTTTTAAGTGTATCAAAATCTTGATAGCAATAGTCATTATCAAATCTCGCGTAAGAGCCTAAATCAATCTGTGTACCACTTACCGTCATAGGGCCTTCCCATGCTACTTTCACTAATCCTTGAGTAGGAGATTCATATTCGATGCTATAACCGACCGATAAATGTTTTACGTTCACTTTCGTTGCTAAAATTGATGATGTAAAATTAGCAAACGAACCATACTCATCCACACTACCTAATTCGACGATATATACATTTTTTTTGCCTTGCGATGTAAGGAAAATATCATTTTCCCATTCTTGTGGTTCGTGCGAATATAGTGCAACATATCCGTCTATCCTTCTTCCAAAGGTCCATTTATCTTGTTGTAATACTTCGTTAAAAGCCCATCGAGGGAAGTAGGCTTGAGTTATGTCTTTGAATTCAAGAATTGCATAAACTACTTCTAATATTAATGATTGAGAAAGGCGATCGTATTGAATTACACCTATATTTTTATAAAGTGTAGCTCGAGGTTTAAAACCTCCTACGTGGTCTTCGCCTCTAAATCCCCCATGCGAATTGGTAAAGATTGTAGCGTATTCGTCTAAACTTGCTTGCCAAATATGCTCTTGCATCCCCATAAGTCCCTTCTGATGATCTTGTGCTCCTGAAAGCTGATAATAAGGTGTACGGTACGTGTAAGTGTTCGCTTCTTCAAGAGCAACACCTTGAGTCGCTTCTTTTAGAAATGAGCAAACATCACTCAACGACATTCCATATAAATCTGCAGCAAATTTTAGTAAGTCTAATAATAATTCATCCTCAAAAATCAAGTTAGGATCAATATCGTAAGTATTCATTAGATTTAATGTATGCTCTATTACAGGACCTGCCGCAAGAGTAGACATTGGCCACCAGAACATTAAATCGTCTTCTGATTCATATCCAAATCCATAGTTTGGTCCATCAGCAATATTAATACCGTTCCTCTCTCTATGTTCGTTGTAATCCAGAGTTGCATTAGCTATAGCTTCTAAAATTGGAGGTGGTACGTATTTATCGCTTGTGCATAGAGCTACGGCTGACATGCTACTGCTCCCACTTACCTCATGATGTCCAATTCCGAGTAGAATCCAAGCAAATTCCGCAAAAGAAGCGCGTGATGGAAGATCTGTGAGGCTCGTTCCAACTTTTTTTCCATCATTTGTTCTACCATTCGTAGTAGCATATATTCCTTTAAAATAATTATTCGCAAAATCAAAAGCAAGAATATCGACTAACATCGCTGCCTTAGTAGCAGTGTCGTTATCTTGAGCAAATTCAACTAAATTCAGCAAAGCCATTAGATCCTCTTCAAGATAGATATCAGAATGCCATTCTGAAAATCCAAATTTCGCTCTCCACTCTAACCATCTATTAACCAATGGTAGGGCATGATTTACATGCTGTGTGCCATTCATACCAGAATTTGTAAAAGTTTCATCAGGATACAGTTGCCCTGCTAAAAGTTCACAAGAATGAAAGAGAATCATATGATTTTCAGTCCACATAATCATTGCATCGTCGTTTGGCTCTGTAAACCAATATTTAAAACCTAATATTGCATTTTTTAATTGTAACTTAAACGATGATTCTAATGCGTTTGTTTTGTTATCGAGATACATTGTTCGGAGTAAAGAACTCATCCGAAAATCCGCTGTATCCTCCTTGTTATTGATCTTATCAAACGAACTTTGAAAAGAAGCTTCGTTAACCGACTCATTCAAATATACTCTTGTCGATTGAGCGTAAATACCATCACTATTATTACTATCGGTTAAATAAACCAATTTCCGTGCATCATATCCTATTGTGGAATTGTAAGAATTTCTTAGAAGATCATAGTTTTCGGGAAGGTCATTGACCCATCTTCTTGTTGGATATGTTATTGATGGAACTGAAACTAATGACGGGATAATAAGTAAAACAGCAACTATTATTAAAGCTTTAAAATGCTTTTTGAGTTCGATTTTCATAATTAACAATCCTTATTTGTGTAAAAATTAAATTATAATTTGTTTAATATCAACCTTTGTACTTATAAAACTTTATGATAAAGCGTTTTCATGCAAATTTTGATTCAATGAATCAATATTAATTTCTTTAAAAATTAAAATAACATACTATCTTTTAATAATTTGAAACACACATGTTATCGGCTAATAAGGACTTTTTTGTGCTTTTGTTAAAGGCTATACAGAAGAATAAGGTTATATCAATCATTGGTTTAGCAAAAAATGTAAGTAAAACTACTACATTAAATCATATAATTAATTATTTAAAAGATAAGTATACAATTGGAGTCACTTCCATTGGCAGAGACGGAGAGCCTTACGATGCGATTACAGAACTTCCAAAACCTAAGATTATAATTGAGAAAGAAACAATTTTTGCTACAGCTGAAGATTCTTTAAAAAATAGTGAAATTGAGACCGAAATTATTAAAAGCACTGATTTCACTACTCCACTCGGGGTCATCAATATCTATAAAGCAAAAAGTAGAGGCTATGTTGAACTAGCAGGCCCCTCAATGAATAACCAATTAAAATCCTTATGTAATGACATGTTAAAGATCGGTTGCGATGTGATTATTATTGATGGTGCATTTGATAGGAAATCATTTGCAACGCCCCTTATTTCTGACGCAACAATCTTATCCACGGGAGCATCCGTATCCAGAAACGTGGAGAAAGTTGTTGATCTAACTTCACATATTTATGAATTGTTTAGCTTAGAGAAAGTTAAAGACAATAAAATCAGGAAAATTGCTAAAGACATATTACTCACTACTCATATAGGAATTATTTATGATGATTATTCATCCAGGAAATTAGACCAACCTACGGCATTAGGATTTTCTAAAGAAATTTTTGACCAAATAAAAGACGGCGCAAAGTATCTAGTAATAAAGGGGGCAATAACCGATAACTTTTTAGATGAATACATAATCAATAAAAAGGTAAAAAATATCACTATAATTGCCACAGACCCTACTAAATTGTTTATAAGCAAACATACTTATTATAAATTTACAAAAAAAGGGGGTCGCTTAAGAGTTTTAGATCGAATTAATTTAATAGCAATTACTGTTAATCATACTTCACCTTTAGGTTATGAATTTGAAAATAACGGGTTCATGAGGTCATTACAAGAGAGAATTAACATCCCTATATTCAATCTTGGTCCTTGTGACAACTTATAATTTACACTTTAGATTATCTAAATTATCCTTAGAGATGAAACACATATGAGTAAATTAAATTTGGATTTTTCCCAGGTAGAAAGTGCAAGGAAAATTGCGAGTAATATTGCTATTGATACTCAAAAGTTCATTGATAAACACACAACTACTTCAATTGAAAGAACTATTTGTAGATTGTTAGGAATTGATGGAGTTGATGAGTTTGGAGTTCCATTACCTAATATAGTAGTAAAGCATGTTCAAAATTCAGGATTAATTAATAACGGTGTTGCGTTATATCTTGGAAATACTATTTTGCACACTAATAAATCTCCTCAAAAAATAGCAGATAAAATATCTCAAGAACAACTAGATATTACAGAACTTCCTTTGAGAAATATACATGAGATAAGAGAAGTTTTATCTTTGATAATACGGAAAAATTTAGATATAATTAAACGAAACAAGGAACGCAGAGAAGAATTAATCAGTAGATATGGGGAAAAAACGGAACCCTTAATATATTTAATTGTCGCTACGGGAAATATTTTTGAGGATATAGTTCAAGCACAAGCAGCAGCAAGGCAAGGTGCCGATGTTATTGCAGTAATACGCTCCACCGGACAGAGTCTATTAGATTACGTGCCTTACGGTGCCACAACCGAAGGTTTTGGAGGCACCTACGCAACGCAAGAAAACTTCCGTCTTATGAGATCCGCTTTAGATAAGGTCAGTGAGGAAGAAAGTAGATATATTCGACTCACTAACTATTGTTCAGGACTTTGTATGCCAGAAATTGCTGCTATGGGAGCATTTGAAAGATTAGACATGATGTTAAACGACGCGCTATACGGGATTCTATTTAGGGATATTAACATGCAAAGAACGATAGTTGATCAATATTTTTCAAGGATGATAAACGCTTATGCTGGAGTAATCATTAATACCGGGGAGGACAATTATCTTACTACTGATGATGCTTTTGATGCAGCTCATACTGTGCTCGCATCACAATTCATTAATGAACAATTTGCTAAATTAGCAGGGTTAAGTGAAGCGCAAATGGGTTTAGGACATGCGTTTGAAATGAATCCTGAGTTGGAAAATGGATTCGTTTACGAGCTTGCTCAGGCTCAAATGGCTAGAGAGATTTTTCCAAATGCTCCTTTAAAGTACATGCCCCCTACTAAACATATGACGGGAAACATTTTTAAAGGTCACGTTCAAGACGCATTATTTAACATTATTACAATCCTCACAAATCAAAGAATACACTTACTAGGGATGTTAACGGAAGCAATTCATACCCCCTTTATGTCAGATCGAGCTTTATCTATTGAAAATGCGCGTTATATATTCAAAAATATGAAGGATCTAGGCGAAGAAATCACTTTTAAAGAAGGGGGGATGATGCAACGACGAGCAAGCGAAGTATTAAATAATGCTCTTGACCTTCTAACTAAGATTGAAAAAGAAGGGTTATTCAGGACAATTGAAAAAGGGATATTCGCACAGATTAAAAGACCCATTGATGGTGGAAAGGGACTAGACGGCGTTATTCTCAAAAGCGAAAAATGTTTTAACCCTTTCTTGGAAATCATGTCAAAAGAATTGAATTTGGGAGGTGGAAACTAATGGGTGGTGGACTGTATTCAACAGATAAGAAAGAATTTGACAAGAATTTAGATCTAACTAAAATCAAACCTTACGGAGATACGATAAATGATGGAAAAATCCAGGTTAGTTTTACTCTTCCTGTAGACGATGGAGAAAAGGCTCTATTTGCAGCGTTAGAACTCGCCAAAAAGATGGGTATAGAAGAACCTTCAGTAGCATATCATGCCTCTTTAGATAAGGGATATACGTATTTCGTGTTATATGGTAATTTAAAACATTCAATCGATTACACCAAGATAAAAGTCGAATCTGTAGAAATTGAAACAATGCCGATGGAAGAAATAAATGATTTCATCAAAACAAATATCCGACGAAAACTAATTGTTATAGGCGCAACAACTGGTACTGACGCTCATACTGTAGGTATCGATGCGATTATGAACAGAAAGGGTTTTGCTGGTCATTATGGTTTAGAACGGTACGAAATGATTGATACATTTAATCTTGGCAGTCAAGTATCAAATGAAATCTTCGTAAAAAAAGCAATAGAACTAAAAGCTGATGTACTTCTTGTTTCCCAAACTGTTACTCAAAAAAATATCCATGTAAGAAACTTAACCAACTTAGTCGACTTATTGGAAGCAGAACAGATAAGAGATAAAATCGTTTTAATCTGTGGTGGACCAAGAATATCGAATAAACTTGCTAAGGAACTAGGTTATGACGCGGGTTTTGGCTCTAACACCTTCTCCGAGAATGTAGCAACTTATTTTGTGAAAGAAATATATAATAGAATGTCTAAATAGGATTACAAAAGATCATGCCTCAACCAAGCGCTTATTCTGATGATGATTGGAAAAATGTTAAACCTCATATCCTCCCTGAATATGATAAAAGGGCCTATAATTTAATTTACGATCACCATTCCCACACCTACTACAGTGATGGAAAACTAACAATTAAGCAAAATATTGAATGGCACATTGCTATGGGGTTCAACGCATTAACTATAACTGATCATAACAATATGCGGCATTTAGAAAAAATTGATAAAATTAAAAGAGAATATCTCGAAAAAGGCATTCTTATAGCCAGTGGTGTCGAATGGACAACAATTAGGCTCCATTTAAATTTCTTAGGCGTCTCAAAATGGGATACGAGGGTACCATATAAACCTAAAGACGAAAAGATTATTGATGCGATTAACAAGGTGCACGATCAAGGGGGTGTAGTCGTCTTAAATCACATTCCATGGAGTTTATATGAAGCTAAATATAAAAACCATCCAACTCGAGAAACCCTCCTAGAATGGGGAATTGATTATATCGAAATTGTTAATGACGATTCTCAACCAAAAAATGCCTATGATCAAGAATCCTACGATTTTTGCACGAAACATAAAGGAGAAATTGGAATGCTTACTGGAACAGATATGCATAGACCCGATAAGTTACTAAGTGGGGGAGTGCACGGTTGGACATTGCTAAATATTAAAGAATTAACCGAGGAAGCTTTATTGGAAGAATTAAGAAAAAAAAAAACTGAAATTCTATATTCAGAAGAACCTTATTTAGATCCGGGTATTCATAAGTAGAACAACTCTAGCAAAACTCGCAACTTGAAAACTAAGTGAGAAAGAAGTATAGCCAAAGAAGCGTAGAACCTATAGTAGAAGCACCCCAGAACAGAATTTTAAAAACTTCTAATATATCTTGTGTCAATTCCTCGTCTTGAAGATCATAGGTTGGATAAATATTAACGCTATTAAAGAGGATATAGAAATAGAAAAGGTTTTGATAGAAAATTTGCATGGTTTTGACAAAGTATATTAATTGGTCAATTCTTTGGCAAACGCTATCCCATTTTCTCTCGAATTGATAAAAATGATCGATAAAGAATTAACTACTTATCAAAACGAATGATAAAATTATAAATAGCTTTAGAAATTTAATCAATAAAAAAATTCATTATTAAAAGTGTAGATTAAATTTTGGAACAAGATTTTAAATGGGAGTTCCCATATCCTTCTAGAAGAATGCCAGTGTTAGCAGAAAATATAGTTTCTACATCTCAACCTCTTGCCTGCCAAGCGGGATTAAGCATGCTTAGAAAGGGAGGAAATGCCATAGATGCGGCTATAGCAACTGCTATAACACTTACTGTGGTAGAACCCGTTAATAATGGTATTGGAAGTGACGCATTTGCAATTATTTGGGACGGAAAAAGAATCGTTGGATTAAACGCTTCCGGAAAGTCTCCTGCAGGTTGGACCGTAGAGCATTTTTCTAAATATAAATCAATGCCGTTATTGGGATGGGATTCTGTGACGATTCCTGGAGCCGTTTCTGCCTGGGTTGCTCTTTCAAAAAAATATGGGCAATTAAAGTTTAAAGAATTGTTTGAGCCAGCAATTTATTACGCTGAGAACGGATTTCTAGTGTCACCAATAACTGCTAAAGTATGGAACCAACTAGCTCTAATGTATAAGTTGCGGAAATTTCCGGAGTTTCACGAGACTTTTCTTCCTGTTGGGAGGGCTCCTAAACCAGGAGAACTGTTTAAAAATCAGAACCAAGCAGAAACGTTAAGAGAAATCGCGGATACTGAAGGGGAATCTTTTTATGCCGGTGAACTCGCAAAAAAAATAGCAACTCACGCTTCAAACACGGGTGGATTGATAACCTTTGAAGATTTAGAAAACCACGAAGTAATCTGGGAAACCCCGCTAACTATGGATTATAAAGGCGTAACTTTACATGAAATACCTCCAAATGGTCAAGGATTAGCTGCGTTAATTGCGTTAGGGATATTAAAACATTACGATTTAAGCCATTTCGAACCCGATTCTCCACAATCTATACACTTGCAAATAGAAGCGATGAAATTAGCTTTTTCGGACGCGTACCGGTATATTTCTGATCAATCTACCTTAGATTTTGATCCTAGTCTTTTATTGAAAGAAGATTATTTAAAAGAAAGAGCATCTTTAATTGATCTGCAAAAAGCACAACTATTCGAGTTTGGCGTCCCTTCAAACGGAGATACTGTCTACCTCACAACTGCCGATGCTGAAGGTTTGATGGTATCCTATATCCAATCAAATTATCAAGGGTTTGGTTCTGGAATCGTAATTCCGGGAACAGGTATAAGCCTCCAAGACCGTGGAAGCGGTTTTAACTTAATCGAGGGTCATCCTAACCAAGTTGGACCGGAAAAACGTCCATACCACACAATCATTCCAGCATTTGTTACAAAAAAAAGAGAACCACTTATGAGCTTTGGCGTTATGGGAGGCTCAATGCAACCCCAAGGGCACGCTCAGATGATGGTAAGAGTCTTTGAGTACGAACAAAATCCACAAGCGGCAATAGATGCACCTAGGTGGCGAATAATGCAAGGACTCAAAATAAACCTTGAACCTGGCTTTATTAGGCGATCAGAAGAACATCTAAAATACATGGGTCATCAAGCATATGCTGGGCACTATTTTGAATTTGGTGGCGCCCAGATCATCTATAAGCTAGA
>JAGXOB010000019.1:29309-31640 GCA_019894735.1 Promethearchaeota archaeon
CATCTAAAATACATGGGTCATCAAGCATATGCTGGGCACTATTTTGAATTTGGTGGCGCCCAGATCATCTATAAGCTTGAAGATGGTTATCTCGCTGCCTCAGATCCGAGAAAAGATGGTCAAGCTGTCGGGATTTGAAATTGACAAATAAAAGTTTATTTCTCCCATGCTTTCATTATAACATGGGTGTTTGAAGAAATTATCCCATCAATTAAATCTATTTTCTCAGAAAAAATATCATAAAGTTCCTCAGATGTTTCCACTTCAATTTCAGCAAGCAAATCGTAATCTCCAGTTAAAGACATGACTTTCTTAATTTCTGGGATTTCTTTAAGCTCTTTAACCACTTTCTTAATCACATTAATTCCTAATTTGCACAATATTATTGCTCTCATAAATGAACTCTCTCAATTTTTCATACTACTTATTTAAATCCTCGATCTTATCTACAAATTGCACTTCTAAAGCTACTATTTCATCTATTGTTTTTAATTTTTTATTTATCAAATAATGAAAATCTCTAAATGAATTTAATCTAACATGAAGCATTAGATCAAATTTTCCAATTAAAGAATATATTTCCCTTACCCCATAAAACTTCAAGATTTTAAGAGGAATCTTATTCAAGCAGCCTTTCTTAATTTTCAAAAAGATTTTTGCATGTACAATGTTGTTAACTTCGTGGGCATAACGAAGGATAATAGTAATAATTAAAAAAACAATCACAATAATCAAATAACCATGTGGAAAAAATTCATTAACTAATAATACAGAGAATATTAACGTGCTTATAGGATCAATTAAACCTAAAATACTACTCCATTGACTATACGTTAAATTCGTTGATTTCCAATTCACCTTTGCTAAGAATAATAATAGATAAGGAAGGATCGTAGCAAAAATAATAAGATAAATGATTTCCCCCCGACTTAGAATATCAAAAAAAACAGAAAAATCGTTAAAAAAAGAGAGGATTTCTTCTGTAATATCTGTTTGTATTGGTAAAATGGCTATTATAAATGAAAGTAACACGAGTATAATGATTCCTGAAATAAATGAAATTGCCATCTTTATTAATTCACGAGGTATTTTGTAATATTTGTTAATATTGATATTATGTAGTTCTTTTTTTGAAAACGAATCCTTATCAATGCTGATATATAAAAATGAACCTGTAATTGAATATAAGACCAAATATATGAACCCAAGTAATTCTATTGGGGTCCCTTTTAATTCTGCTCCTTGGAGTGATACAATAGTAATTATGATTATAGAAAAAGCAAGCATAACGATAAATAAAATTCGAAACACATCAAACTTCTCGTAATTGACACCCTTTTCATATAAGCTGATAAAAATTATAGTCATTAACATACCTATCATCGCAAAAGGGATCGAAGTTTTCTTAAGAGCAAGAAAGTAAAATATAATATGGAGGATTATTCCAAAAAAACCAATAAGAAAATAGTAATTGTAAGTGCGGATATTATAGAATCTTCTATTTTTATGTCTTAAATTATATATTAATTCTTTTATGGAGATTTTTTTCTCTCGATTAATGGAGTTGTTAATGACTACAATCAATAAGGCGGTAAAAAATAAAAAAATTCCTGAAATCAAAAAACGTAAGAAAATTATAGTTAAAATTGATATTTCAGTAAACAAACCCGTCGCAACAATAGGAATAAAACTCCAAAAAAGGTTGGCAACAATTAAATTTAAAATATATTTACTGGGAATCTTCATACGATATTTAGAATAACTGAATATTACTATTTGAAATTAATTTGGATATTTCTTATATAATGTCCAATCAAATATATTATTTCTACCTTCATATAATAATCACCAAGTTGATTCATATCTAACCTTGAAGATGGCATTCTTGTAGCTTCCGACCCAAGAAAGGACGGTTAAACAGTGGATTATTGAATTGAATCAATTTTTTTTATCTGCTTTCGTTTCAACTAGATATGGATTAAGCAACAAAATTCCCACAACAAAGAACGGAATTATAGACCACTCTACGATAATTGAAATGAAAAAAGGTGCCTGTGGACTAACGGTTTCCCATACAATTCCTCCCAAGAAAGGACCTACAATCATTCCGATCGATTCAAGAAAAGTAATTAACCCGAAAATCTTTCCCCGATGTTTAATTGAAACACGGCTTAAAACATTTACCATTACAAAACCAGTAGTAAGCATAATAGTTTGATCTACCACAAGCAAAATGCCAAAAACCCATAAATTTCCTGAATTAATAATCATCCAAGTCACTATTCCCCCAAGAAAGCTGGCAGTAGATATGGCAAGATAAGGATTAATCCT
>JAGXOB010000001.1:0-12550 GCA_019894735.1 Promethearchaeota archaeon
CATTTAACTGTACCTATAGTCAATTTTAAAACCAGTTTTTATATAAATTATTTTTTTTCATCAGTTCATACTGAACTATTTAAGAAAATGAGTGATGATGTAAATAGTTTACCTCACAGATAATCTAAATTAACTTATAAATTTTCAATTAATTTTCATTCTCCTTTACTGCAAAAATGTAATTATTAGTGACGTGAAGGAAGAGAGCATCACAGGATTTAAAAAATATCCTAGAGTAAGTCGGGCTTGTGTGAGTAGCAGACGATACGAGTTTAACGAAATTGAGAAGTTGAGACGTAAGGTGTCGGGCTTGTGTTCCGGCTTTAAATTCTTTTATTAAAAAAGAGAATATTAATCGAATCTCAATCAGCAGTGAATTTAAATACTCTGTTTGCATTTGGTCATTTCCCTAAAGATAAGAGATTATTTTTCATAATCTTCTTCATGGAAATCGTTTTCATTTTCGCCGTTTTCCTTATCTTCATAGTTTTTTTCATCCCAGTCATCGTCTACTTTTTTTGTTTTCTCTTCTTCACTATTAATAACTCTCTCGTTCCATTCATCAGCTTTCATTCTTTTTCTAAAAATTTTTTTCTTCATAATTTTAATCTCCTAACCCTTTTTTCTAATCTACAAATTAAACTCTTTCAAAATTCTTAAACATACTTGTTATAACATATAAAATTTCTAAATATTAATTCCATTAATCCAGGACAGAGTTTTCGAAAATTAAGAATGGGATTGTGTTCAAGGGTTTTTAGACCACAATTTTTTATATTTTGCCTATGTAACGTTGTGTAAATGAAGTGCGAGTAAGATCATACCAACAACGAGAAATAGAATCCCCGGTGATAGAAAACCGACGATAAATATTATATCAAATTCTGCGGAGCTTGTATTAACTCCAATCACACCTATAATTAGTAACATAATCCCTATAAGCAGAATGGTAATCCCTAGAGTTTTTTTATTTGTAGCCATTAAGATCACGCTTTTTATTAATTTGGTAGTAACATGAATTTACTGCATATAAAAACATTTGGCTTTTTATAATGCCTACTCCGCTAGTTGAGAGATTGAAGGGTGGGAGGGTGTTCCAGATTAAATTTTTTGTTGCTTCATAAGTATTAGAAAAATAATATCGAAATGATATTCTTACTTAAAATCAATTGAATAATTTTTATTACCGATTCACTTATGGAGGAAAAGAGAAAACTTCAGCATAGTGTTGTCCGAATGAAGCTGAATAATGGAGAGGAAATAGAGACGCTCGTTTTATTATCTAATGCATTAGGCATTATTGATAATATTCCCACTTCGGTTGAAGTTGATGAAAATTACATTAGTTTTGAAAATAAAGAAGCTCAGAAAATTCAATTTCATCGCGTTTTTTACGACCTTTGGGTCATGGAAATTAGTTTTAATATTCCAACCTTAAACGTTAATTTGAAGCATAAATATTTGAGGACTAGAACAGTTAAAGCTATTGTAATTAACTTTTTTAACAGGGTTTTTATTGGTACCTTTGTTTGTGGAACACCTACTATAATAAAAACAGAATCAAGAAATCAAAATTTAAGAAAAGTTATTGACCTAATAGACATGAAATTGAATAAGTTGTCTCTCTGCAAATATTGTGGCATGAAACTACCTTACAATTTAAAAGAAAAATGTGAATTTTGCGGAGTAGAACTTAATTTTACTGATATTTTATTAAAATAGGTTAACTCCAATCTTAGAAACCTAAGCAATTCTCAGAACGCAAGTTTTTGCTTTTTCATTCGAAAGAGGAGTTCAAAGTTCAGACTTAGAGCGGAAAGGTTTGTTTGAGCGACAAACGATACGAGTTAGTTTCAAAATTGAAGGGTGGGAGTGAGTTCCAGATTATTTTTTTTCTATTGTATTTATGAATTTTGCTAATTGGCTTAATTACTGAAAGTCCGTATTGAACGATAATTTCAAGGTTTGATTCGAAGTACTTTCATTCTGAAGATTAAATAAGATACGTGTTTTATCCTAATTAAATCACATTTTATTCAAGGTGAAGGAAAATTAAGAAAGCCTATGTTAGAAAAATTATCCTTTTTGGATTAATTATGTTTCAGGTTTCCTGCTTGCTTTTAATCAATACAAATCAGATAATACAAGTTCAAGCTTCTACACCTAATCCCGGGCCACGAGCTGGGCATCAAATGGTATACGATGCAGGATCTAAAGAAATTGTCTTATTTGGGGGTATTGTAGAAGATGGTGATCATACACCGTTACCGAATATTTGGAGATATAATTTTGTTAATCAACAATGGCGTAAAATTACACCTGAGGTCTCTCCTTCTCCTCGATTTAATCATAAAATGGTGTACATTCCTCTTAATCACACTGTGTTGTTATACGGTGGTCTTAATACTACGAATCACGTATGGTTAGGGGATACATGGTTGTATAACCTCCAAACAAATGAATGGATAAACAAAAACCCCGGAGTCTCTCCTCCCAAGTGTTCCGATACGGGGTTAATATACGATTCCCATACGCATCGTGTACTATTATTTGGAGGCTTTCTTAATAGTATACGTTACAATAAATTATATGAATATAATATTAATTTGAATAACTGGACGGAAGTAAGTGATTTAAACACCCCCTCGGCAAGATATGGTCATTCACTAATTTATAACAATATGGATAACATGACTTACCTTTTTGGGGGGCGGACCTCGGTTTATAAAAGAGATTTGTGGAAATACAATCAATCTTCTTTTAATTGGAGTCAAATTTCTAGTGTTACTACACCCCCAATTAGATATTGGCATGATATGACTTATGTAAATGATTTGAATGTCGGATTTCTATTCGGAGGGAGAAACGCAGAAGTATTAGATGACACTTGGTTTTTTAATTTTGATAGCTCTGATTGGGTTAATCCTACTCCGGAACATTCTCCATCCCCAAGGCTGCTATTTAGTATGATCTATAATAGCAATGATAAACGAGTATATCTTTACGGAGGAATGGGTGAATCTTCAGCAAGAAATTATGATGACTTCTGGAGTTTCGATTTTACTTCAAATAGGTGGGAACAAATCCAAGGCATTCCAGATATACTCCAGTTTTTTATAGATTATTGGTGGAGTTTTGCATTAATTGCTATCGTGGGTGTAGGCAGTTTTATTGGACTTAGATATCGAAAAAATAAGCGAAATGACAAAAAATGATATTTATCTAGCTTAGGTTTTATTATAATATTGCTCATAAAACAGATTTAGCCAATAAGATTTAAATAAGAAAAATCTAACAGAGATAGTATTCCTAAATATATTCAATTTATCTATGCCAAATCCTTTAATATCTCATCAAGTACCAGGATTATTACTTAAAAGGAAGTATCCCAAGAGGATTGATGGAACTGCTATTTGTTTGGGTGCTTTCGCTCCCGATCTCAGCATTCTTTTCGAACCTTTTATGTACTCCTTCCCATTTAGACATATAACGCACAGTTTTCTTGGGTTGCTCATATGGGTTGCTCCAATTACTATTATGCTGACTATAATATTTTCTAGATACATTGGGCCGAGAATCTCTAAGATTGCGATGAAGGAGGGGAGAATTTACAGGCTCGTGGCTTATTTTGGATTTGATGAGTTACTTCACTTAAAAAAGAAGAGATTTAACAAGCGTTTTTATATTGTCGCGTTTTATTCTGCGTTAATTGGGGGATTGACTCATTTTTTAATAGATTTACCTGCTCATGGAATTATCGAATTGTTTTTTCCTTGGACTGTCTTTTCGCATCCGGAATTCTTATTTATAACAATATTTGATTTTGGATTACCACCTTTAGTTATTGATAGATGGCAAATTAATAGTGTTATTACATTGTTTGAACTCATCTGGTATATTGAAGATCTTATTCTTATGGTAATTTCGCTCTTTCTTTTAAGAATGATTAAGAAACATAAATTGATAGAAAGCTGGTACAGTAATGAACTATAAATCAAGATTCAGGCTTAAATTCCTGTCGAAAGTTTAGCAAGTTTACCATAATTCATAAAAGTTCCTCAATTTGACTCGAAATGATAAGCTCTATAATAAAAAAAATACTAGATAAAATAATTTAGAAAATCTCTAAAAAATTGAAAGTTACTATTATAAGAACAAGAAAAACATGCCTAACAAAGATAAAATCCTTGAAAATTATAGAGAACCTGATGTTATTATTGAATACATCTTTATCGAAAGAGCAGAGAAACAAATTAAACCAATTAACGATGATCAGGGTTATCAAATGGGATATTTTAATGTGTTCTTCTCTGGTACTTTTAAGAATGATAATTTTCTTTCGTTTAAGACTCAATTAATAGACGAGTTAAACTACAGTGTGAAAACATATGATCATTTTAATTCTGAAACAGTTGATTTGAACTGCTATAAATTTGGGTTGGTTGATAACGATAGAAATGTTAGTGAATTCAAAGTATTAAACGAAGCTTTCTTAAAGGATCTGATAAGTTCATTAAGAAATTTAATGATTGTTGGAACCAATTTTGCAATTGAAAAATTCATGAGTCACGATATCTTTAACCGATGGTTTGGCAATTATACTAATAGAAGATAGAAGATAAACTACAAATCTAAGCACGATGGCATTAAATCTCTAGTTCTGTTAAAATTATTTTGCGAGCGTTTTAGCAAATTTTTTTGCTTCTGAAGCATACTCAATCCATTTATCCGAAACCTCTTTTGATATTATTACCCATTCCTTCATTATTTTTCCGTTTCCGGGATCGTACGGTATTCCTTCTCCAGAGTTAATGAGTTCCTCTACCCGTTCTTTCGGTAATTTCGCAATGTAATTTCCCTTGCTAAACATGACAAACATTTTTTTCCTTATTTTTAACGACTCCCCTTGCTTCTGAACCTCGCCCAATTTTAAAAAATGTGCTTTGATTTTCGACCAAATTTCTTCTGATGTCATCTTCCTACCCTTAAAATAATGAAAATGTGAATATAAGCATTATTATGATTTCGAGATTTTCTTAGAGTAATTTATCACTAAATTTCAACAATTCATTGAATTTTTATAAAACCTTATAAAGTTTTATAGATACTACAAGAAGATGCCTAATCCGATAATTTCTCATCAAGCCCCGGCGCTCTATTTAAAAACGAAGTTTCCCAAGTGGATTGATGATGTTGCAATCTGTATTGGCGCTTTGGTTCCAGATCTTGTAATTAGTAATGAGTTAAGGCACATATCTCACAGTTTATTAGGACAAATATATTGGACCGTTCCTTTAACAGTAATCTTAAGTATTTTATACTGTAAATATATTACCTCCGTTTTATCAAATATTGCAAGGAAAAAAGGATTCATTCCTAACCTTTTACAATATTTTGGAGTAGACGATTGGGGGATAACAAAAAGCAAGAAGTTTGACAAAAGATTCTTCGTTGTAGCGTCCTATTCAGCGCTAATTGGAGGATTAACTCACCTTTTATTTGACTTTCCATCCCATCCTTATGTCGAACTATTCTTTCCTTGGGACATTTTCCCATTATATGAGTTTTTGTGGATTTCTGGAGTGATTTGGGTTATCGAAGATATAAGTTTATTTATAACTTCTCTTTATCTTCTCAGAATGATTAAAAAAAAGGATTTGATAAGAAGCTGGTATACCCTAAAACTCAATTATTCTAAAAAATAAACATTTTAAAATAAGCTTAGAATACAGAAGTGTAATTCTTGCCATAAATTTAAATATCAACTTAACCGTTCAAATCTTAGCGGAACGAATTATCAATTCTTAGTTAATTAAGTATTGAGGTGTAAATCTATTGGAAGATTCTTTAATATTTCATGAAAAGGAAGGGGAACCTTCAGAAAAAATGCACAAGATATTGTTTACCGGTTTGGATGGCGCAGGTAAAACGAGTATCATTTTAGCTTTACAGAGGGAATTCTCAAAAATTGCTTTAATTGAGCCAACGAGGGGTGCTCAAAGGAGCAGCTTTAATTTGTTGGGAAGGGAGATCACTGAATGGGATTTAGGAGGTCAAGAAAGTTATCGTATATCCTACCTAGAAAACCCAAGTAAGTATTTTGACGATACAGAAGTTGCAATCTATGTCATTGATATACTCGATGCAGCTCGTACCAAGAAATCTCTGAGTTACTTATATGAGGTCGTTGATAAATTCAAAGAATTACAAATTGAACCCCATATCAACATTTTCTTTCATAAATACGATCCTAAATTAATTCATAGCGTTGAAAATCAAATTAAATCTGAAGTGCTTGCGTTAAATAAAGATATTGTTAAAAGGTTGGATTACGAGAAGCTTCAATTCTTTACCACATCAATATATAATCCATATACTATCATGAACGCGATGTCTAAAGTACTGCTTAACTTATTTCCAAAAGCAGAGTTGTTACAAAAAACGATTGTTCAATTTGCGAAAAAACTAGATTGCGAAGGATTACTTATTACCGATCAAAATTCGATTATTTTGGGTTCCTGCTTCAAGGATGATGAGTCAAAAAAACTATTGAGTAGCACGATTGCTTACTTTTTGACACTTAACGATGTTTTTGAAGACATGGGCCTAGAACAACAAGAAGATCAAATAGTTGTGAGAAAAAAGGGAAAATACTTTTTGTTCAAACCAGTCACTTTACAAGAAAAAGCTTTACCATACTACATGCTAGTACTGAAAAGTCGCGATCCTATGGGGATCTATTTTATGAACAAAGATTTTAACGCGTTTGTTCACATGTTCAACAATCTTGTTAAAAGCTAAAGACTAAGATAGATCTTTGGTATAACTGTTCAAATGTATTTTATTTTATTTTGTCAACCATTTTGGAATCATATAATCATCAACTACAATACATACACCATGCTCCCAATCGGGATATGGTTTTATATCCAAAACTGGAGTACCATCATAAGCGTCAATTCCTTTTACCCAGAGGACATTCGTTTCTCGTTTTACAAGCTCTACTAATGTTAACCCAATTGGATTTGGATGTATCGGAGCTCTCGTCGCAAAAATACCAACTGGCTCTGACTCAAGTATTTTAGCAGTATGGTGCAAATATTCCGCGTTCACCACTTGATGCATCCAAAAGATTACGTATATGTGGGAAAAATCTTCAATACCGTCCAAAGCTTTGGTTAGTTCCTTATTAATTATTACTTTTGAAATAAGTTGTCTATCTTTATCCTCCTCGTTAGCTGAAAACCTCTCAATAAAACCTACTGGTTTAATTTGGATGTCATTCATAAATTAAGATAAAATATTCGAGAATAAAAAAGATTTGATTATCGATATTCTAGAGGTTTTTATCCTTTAAGAGTAAAATTTATCCATTAAAGAAAAATCACCGAGATATATGATAAAAAATTGTGAACAGTGTGGGACCGAAATCGTAGGATTATCGTATAAGTGCAAATACTACGGTTGTTTCTACTGCTTGAACCATCAGCTACCAGAAAATCACATGTAAATGTTTTTAAGTTCTAAAGGATTAGTACCTCAGAAATTAGAAGTTAGTGGCACCTACTACCAAGATAGTGACATAAAAAAACGCCATCAGAAATCCAAAAAAGTGTTGCGTAAGAAAAAACAAAAGAAGAAAAAAAGAAAGAATTAGCCCGAATAATCATAGAATATTTATTAAAACTATAAAACCGGCTCATAGTAAAAAATAAAAAGAAAAGAGGTGGTAAAATACTAATAGAAATAGTATTTTTACCGTTTAATTAGGTGGAATACATACACTCTATCTGAACCGTGCACATTTACGAGATCGAATCCGTTTTTTGTCATATGATCTTCGATGTACTTTAAAGCGTTGGAATAAAATTTCTCTTTTTCGAACTTCATCGTATTAACTTCCGTAGAATTAGC
The DNA here is from genome assembly GCA_019894735.1 of Promethearchaeota archaeon. The sequence goes on from JAGXOB010000001.1 coordinate 7,915, forward strand.
ATGGCTGAGAGAGCGAGCAAGTAAGCTTATTGATATAGTTTCAATCTTCATTTTAAAATTACCTTTAAATTTTAACTTCAAATTATGAATTAAACGCATTTAACACTTTGCTTCAAAAATGTTAAAAAACAAGAATTAAAAAAATAGGTTTGATAATTTTTTGTTCGAAAACTTTTTATGCTTCTTTTTTAGAGATTAAATATATCTTTGGCTAACATTCGTTTGAAAAACCTGCTCTCTTTGCTCTGTTTGCTGTGTACTACCCCCTCTCTTCGACACGATATAAAACTGAACTAACGAATTATCGTGTACGAGCGTATTACCGCGCCATTTACTATTTTTCGACTCGAACTCAACTACTTCACCTAGGCCTATACCCTTTCGAGTGGTGAAATTCAAATTGAGGCTCTGTAAAGCTTTAATCAAACCATTTTCACTTAAATCTGAGTTTTCTTTAAACTTTTTGTTTTTAAACCTCAAAGATTCGATGGCAAACGCTTTAAGGATGTCCTTACTCATGACTTCCCATACTTGTACGTTAGCGTAGAACTCTATACCAATGAACTCACCATTGATAAAAGTAGCAATTCCACACTGATTCTCAACATTTCTAAACGAACTTTCAATTTTCTCCGTTTCTTTATCGATGTTCTCAGTCATTTCAAGGTAACTCTGAGTTGGGGCAATGTTAGTATTATAGTTCATTTCAGTTCTATACGATTGGATTTCGTTCCAGACTGAACCTTGACCAGCAGATGATAACGCTTCGTAAGCAACGTTGGGATGTAATCTTGTATTGGAAGATTTAAATCCTTTTCCCTCGCGATAATTCCATCTGGATTGTTCGACGCATTTCGCGGGAATCGTGTATTTTTGCTCCATTGCTCCTTTATTGGTACTCGAAATGTTTTGCTTTCCACCTGCTGCCAATAGGATCGGTTCCCAAATGGTTCTATCTTGTTTTCCTCCATGAACCGTTACACCAAAAGGGATTAGAACTTGTTTATCGCTATTGTTAATAACTTCCAATTGACTAACGGTATCTGTTTCATTTATGCTAATTAAGCCGAGCTCTTCGGCTTCTTTAACGCTAATAAATTCTAAGGTTTTACCCTTATAGATAATCGGGATAATTGTCATATTACCAAAAGATTGAGGTTTTTCAAATTCCAAAATTTCTAATGGATTTTCAAACAACATTTCTACAATTTGAACGCTTATATTATTCATAATCTACTTTCCTCCTTTTTTTTTATTGTTGCGTTCTTTTTTATGCTCTTCTTCTACATTTGCCTCTTCATAAAGAGGGGCTATAAATTGGTTAGCTATCTCTTTTCCGTTCTTTGTAAGTTCAACCCCATAAGAAATTTTTAACTTTCCGTTCTCCGTTACTTTATTAACTATTGCACCTTTCAGTTTTGAAACTTCTTCTTCTGAAACTTCCATTTTCTGAGTTTTAATGATTCCCCCCCTCTTTAACGCACCTAAATGATAATTAATGTTTTGGCGTTCAACTTCCAATTTATTTGCTAAATCCACAGGTCGTTGAGAACTTGAAGAAAGTTCCCTAAGTATTTCTACTCTCATAGGATTTCGAAACACAAGACCCACCTTTTTAAAGATTGGCTTTTTTTTCTCTTTTTTTTCATCATTTTTAGGCATAAAAAATCACATTATTTTTTTACTGTAAAAAATCCTTTTACTATAAAAACAATTATTACTTTTTCTATTTAAATGTTTGTGTTGAGTCTTGATTTTTTTTAAAAAAACAAGCTAAAGAAAAACAGAAAGAGGATTACTAAGTATCTATATTAAAATTCAGAAGTGAATTCTTAGAGAATCCTGCTAAATATTGATACCGACTTTTTCTTGAATGACAAATTTTGCGGAATTGAACACTTTACCAGCCGTAACTAACCTAGTTTTTCCCATATCTTCTAAATTACCGATATTTTCAAATTTGCTTCTTTTTAAGAATAAATTCAGGTATTTATGCTCGTTTAATGACATATCTAAAGATTTAAGAAACTTAGGATGACGGTAAATATTCCAATCAATATTTTGCATGGTACTATTGGAATGTAAAGTCATGATTATAAAGGAGATGACTATGAGAGTTTTCTATTATTTCGACCTAGAATAATACTAAAGATATATTTCGAATAATTTAACTTGATTCTTTCTTTTTCTAACCCAACTGGTTATGTTTTTTAACACATTCTGTCAGATTTAATCTGTAAGATTTAACCTTAAAAAAGTCACATGGTTGCATGGTATTGGTAAATTCGGATATAATTGATGTGTTTTTGCACCCAAAATCTGTTGCTGTCATCGGAGCCTCAAAAAAATTAACAAAGGGAGGGTTCCGAATCACAACAAACCTTATTACTAACAACTACAAAGGAAAGATTTATCTTGTTAACCCAAACGCAGATGGTAAGCTGTACGATTTAGAATTCAAGAAATCAATTTTGGATATTGAAGAAGATGTCGATATTGCGATATTTTACGTTCCAAATAGATTTATTCCTGACCTTCTAAAGGAGTGTATTGAAAAAGGCGTTAAAGGTGCGATCATTGAAGCATCAGGATTCGAAGAAGTCGGTGACAAAGGCTTGGAATTGAAAAAAAAAATAGTCGAAATAACACAAAATTTTACTAAAATCAGAATCGTCGGGCCTAATTGCATGGGGCTGAGTACTTTTGAAGGGGATAGCGACAGTGAGGAAAAAGAAGGATTTTTCTCTGGATTTGGCGTATATACTACTTTTAAGAGAGGTAATATTGGGATAATTAGTCAATCAGGAATGCTGAATGGGGGATATCTAATGCATTTAGCGACCAAATATCCAAACTTAGGATTTAGATATTCCTGTTCGGTTGGAAATAAAACAGACTTAAGCGAAATCGAATTTTTAGAATATATGCTAACGGACGACACTGTGAATGTTATTGCTATTTATTTAGAATCATTTAAAGATCCAAGAAAATTCATTGAATTGTGTAAAAAAGCTAGATCTATGCCAAATAAAACTATAATCTTGCTACGAGGGGGAATTACCAGCCAAGGTCAAAAGGCTGCTCGTAGCCATACGGGTTCTATGGCTGAAAATGCGCGTTTGATCAAAGGAATTATTAAACAATCGGGAGTACTTCACGTAAATAGTTTTTACGAATTATTTCAGTACGCTCGTTCGTTTTCATTCATCTATAAATCCGGAAAAACATTCCCCAAAAAAGGTAACGTCTCATTTGTGGCAGGTTCTGGTGGTGCTGGAACAATTACTGCAGATCTTACTATGAAATACGGTTTAAAACTACCCATTCTAGACGATAAAACCTACAGTGTCCTCCTTGACCTTTTTCCCGATTGGATGCCTCCAAATCGGTTTGCTTTTGTAGATATTTGGCCTGCAATGGAAAAAGCTATGATGAACCATGTAAAACCCGAATTTGTGTCAACTCAAGTCTATAAAGCCTTGGTAAACGATCCTAATATAGAAGGAATAATTAGCATGCTATTTTGCTCAAAGCAATTCAGAGGAATGAATGATATTGATGAAATTATTGAAATCGCTGACCAAGCTCCTAAACCATTTTATTTCTGGTTAGTGGGTGATGCAAAGGAAGTACGGAGAATATCAAACCAATTAGGACAACATAATATGCCTAATTTTCCTAGTTTGGAAGAAATGGTTAAGAACTTTAGTATTTTAGTTCAGGGATCAAGAGATGCTAACTTAACATAATTTTTTAATAAACGATATTATTTAACATAACTTAGGATAAAAAAAGTATAAAAAACTCAACCTTAAAATCTAAACCCTTCAAGACTGAGATTTGCGATCTAAAATTTCACTTTATCTTTTTGTAGTTTCCAAGCTCCGAATCCTTGAATTAAAAAGCAGAGTAAAAAAGAGTATTGAGATATCTTTTGCATAGACGCTTGTATTGTTAGCCCCTCCAGCGATATGGATTTTGGTATACTGACTAAAATTATAGTGTAAATAACTGCTATAATTAACAACGCGATGTATACGAAACCGTATAAATTAGGGTAGTTTTTGTTGTACAGAACGGCAATAGTAAAAAAAACTATGCCCCCCAAACCGGTAATGTTAAACAAATTAGCAAACAGCAAATGTGTTCTGTCAAAAATATCCCAAGGAGTAAAAATCGTACCGATTAAGAAAACTACGGAAGTTAGACAGATGAAAGAACCTATCCTAGCCAATAAGTATTGCTTTTTATCGCTTTTAAAATACGAAGAGATAACGAAGGCAAAGGGTATGAAAGAAAAACTTAGCAGTAATGCCGTAATTGTAAATATCGTAAAGGAAACGAAATTTGGAGAACCTGAAAGCGCTATAAGGCGCCCCAAATCGCTAAAAAAATTCCCCCAAAAATCATACCCTGGACTTAGAGGATCTATCATTGTACCTCCCGCGTAAAACAACATTGCAATAGCTGTTAATACTATATATTGAGCAGGACCGAATATTATAAATAGAGAAGCAAATAATTTCCAATTTTTAATTAACTTCAATAAAACCACCAAATGGTTATTCTTATAATATATTTAATTTAATGTTTTTAAAGCTCGAAATAATTACACCCAACAAAAAAAAAATAATAA
>JAGXOB010000001.1:12649-123237 GCA_019894735.1 Promethearchaeota archaeon
GAATTTCCTTTAATTAGATCGTTAAAATGGTTGCATTAAGCGTATTTAGGTTTGGAGATGAATCCAATAAACATGAATAAATTGACTCCAATATCGATAAGTTCAGCGAAGATACCGTAAGAAAAACTTGCATTAACTAGGATTGTCCTTATCAAATTTGAAACTAGAAAACATATGAAAGCAATTCCAATTATCAATCCGTTTGCTTGAACGAGACGTTTATTTTTGTACATAAACAAAAACATGAAAGCAATTGCAATGTAGATTAATACAGTGATGAAAGGAAACACGAGATTAAGGAAATTGATTGAGGGAGCTAAAATAATAACCAGCGCTGTTACTAAAACAAAACCAAACATTATTCTCAATCTCATTTTGCTAAACTGCTCCTTGTTCATCTCTTTATTTTTATTCATATTAATATATATAAGAATCGCGTCTAAACCTATGTATAATATCGGGATTAAGTTTACAATTATTACGAAAAACCTAATCTTTGCTAAAAGTAACATGAATTCAGTGCTAAAATCTTCAGAGATAATTCCTAAATTAAAAAAGAGATCATAGATTTTTGCGCAAGTTAATATTCCGAAAAAGGCTCCGAATAAAAAATAAGCATCTGATATATATATAGCTTCTTGTCGTAACCATTTTCTAAAAAGAAAGAACGACATAATTCCAAGTACCAAGATTCTTAAGATTATCGCAACTACGCCAATCCATAAACCTTCAATGGTAAGGATTGTATTAACCAAAATAGACCAGTTCACTGAAAAGAGCACACTAAAAACGATCGATAAGACGAGAATTATGGTAAGAATACCGTATAGAAACTGTTTCTTTTTACTTTCCATTTTTATAAACCTTTTGACTTTAAAGAAGATATACCTATTTTAATATAAATTTAAAATAACATATCTATTCTAAACATTATTTTGTAAAATTCTAATATAAACCCTCTTTTTTTTCTTTTAACTTAATTTTAAGAAGTAGAAGTTCCATTATTTTTGAAATAGTCTATCAAATAATTTTGTTTTTTAAGTAGTGTGGATACCATTAGGGTTTTATATGGTTTACTTTAAGATTAATGGATTAGGGTATAACTGCGGGTACAACGAGGATGAGTGCCCAAAAGAAAAGCTATCTTGTATAGAATGTATTAAATCTCGGTTAGAGGAATTAGGGTTTGAATTCGATTCAACCATAGAGATTTATAAGGTAGATTCTCTTGAAAAGCAGCTAAAATTGGAAAGAGAAACAATTTGGCAGAAATTTTTGGATGTATTAAATATCAAGCACATAATAATAATGGATAATGGATCAGGCCTAACCTTGTTAAATTACGCAGTCTCAGGTGTAGATATTGATGCTGAATTGTTAAGTGGATTTATTCAGGCTAATATAACTTTCTCAGAATCGGGGGAAGTATCGAAACAAAGCCTAGTACCTACCTTCGAATTCCATTTTTATGAATTTCAATATAAAAATTTTAATATTCTACTTAAAGATGGAGATTATATTAGAGTTTGCTTAATACTTGACCACAAAGCGTCTAATAAACTAAAAAATTATACTTTTCGATTTATAGAACATTTTGAAGGTAAATTTGAAGAAGAACTGGTTACGTTCCAAAACACTGGGGCTATTGACTTTAATAACATGCCTAATGAAATAGTTGAGTTTTTTAACATCAATCTTACATTCCCAATGACTTTAGCGCATTCAATTCCCCCCTACGAATTAGAAAAAGTAAAGAGAAGTTTAATTCAGAAAGCTATCTACAATCTCGCAAAAGAAATGCTTGCTGTGAAACCTTTCTTTTTTATACACAATATGCTTAATCGCGTTAAAAAAATCGTAAATATTGAAGATGATGTCGTTCTTTTTGAAATTCACCAACTTTTAGAGAGGCAAGTAATTACACCTACATCCATAGAAGTCATAGCAAATAACATGGAATCCGTTCAAGCAGCCCATCAAAAAAAAGAAATTAAAACCAGCTCAATATCTTCAATAATTATGAGCAACACCAATATCGATGAGTTGAAAGACCAATTAGAAACGATGGACGAAGATTCAGCGCGAAAATTAATTAAAGAGATAAAGCGAAAAGCCAAAGAGGCAGAAAAGGATTCAACATATCAAGTTACCCTAAATGAGTACAATAAAGCGCTGTATATAGCTAAAGTTTTTGAAATCAAGGAAGAGATTAATAAGATTTCTCAAAAAATCTTTAATTTAGAACATAAATCTAAATATATAGAATTAGATTTTAATATTAAAAAAGCAGAAAATGCTGAAAAATACGGAGATTTTATTAATAGCATCAATTATTATCAAAAAGCCTTAGAAATTCTCGATAGCTTTAAAGTATATAACATAACTGATCCTAGGATAAAGAAATTTAAGAAAAAAATCTTAAAACTTCGAGAAGAAATTTAAATCCAAACAATAGACATTTTTGTAAGAATCTAAGAACCTAAAATAAGTAAAAACTTTTTTACGTGTTAACATTACACAAATCAACTGTAATTAGAATTTTTTTAATCTTTATCAACACAGATAATTATAATCATGAAAAAAACGGTAAAAGTCATAGTTTCTGGAGATGGTGGAGTAGGAAAAACCTCATTCTTGAATCGTCTTGTTAACGATAGTTTTAACGATAATAGTGAATTAACTAGAGGTGTAGACTTTTACTCAAAAAGCATTTATGTTAATGGAACTGAATTTAATTTCATAATGTGGGATTTTGCGGGTCAAACTCAGTTCAAATCACTGTTAAATAACTTTGTTGAAGGCTCTCTCGCTGCCTTTATTCTTTTTGATTTAACGAGAATCAGTACCATAGAAAATGTCCATGATTGGATAGTTACACTAGAAACTATTGGTCACATTCCTATTATGTTAATAGGAACTAAAGTCGATTTAATTAATCCTAATGAATCACTTGCTATCGACAATTACATCTCAGAAATTAAGCAAGAGTACGATAATATAATAACATATACAAAAATATCTTCAAAGACGGGGGAAAATATCAAAGACGCTTTTAAAATTTTAATAGGAAAACTGTTATTTTAAGTTACTTTGCAAAATAGAGGTATTATTATACCCTCTCAATCCAACCGTATTCATCATCGATATCTAATCGTTGAATTCCTAATAGGATCTCGTATACCTTTCTTGTAAATTCTCCTGGTTCGCCTTCGCTAAAAATCCTTTTCTTATCGTCAAGTACAACAGATTTAATTGGAGTGACAACAGCAGCAGTTCCCGAGCAAAAAGCTTCGGTACAAGAATCCTCAAACAATTCCTTGTAAGAAACGTCTCTTTCTTCCGTTTTCATCCCAATTTTCTTTGATGCTAATTCTAATATTGATTTCCGAGTAATACCCGGTAAAATCGTTCCAGCTGTTTTTGGCGTTACTAGATTTCCATTAATCACCGCAAAAAAATTCGCTGTTCCGACCTCATCAATAAATTCCGTATGGACTGCGTCAAGAAATATAACTTGTGCAAATCCCTTTTCCTTCGTTTCTTTTGCCGGTAACATAGATCCTGCGTAATTGCAGCAGGTTTTAGCCGCACCAGTTCCACCGGGGGCTGCTCTAGTATATTTTTTTGTAATTTCTAAATCGATACCTTTAAAACCTTCTGGAAAATAGGGTCCTACTGGAACTGTAAATATTATTAATTTGTATTCCGTTGCAGGTTTTACTCCAACAATGGGACCCGTTCCAATCATCAAAGGTCGAACATAAAGTGCTCCACCGCTATCATATGGAGGTATATAATCCTCGTTTGCTTTCACCACTTGCTTTACAGCAGAAATGAAATCATCAGTATTATAATTTGGCATCAACAATCTGTTAGCACTATCGTTGAACCTTTTTGCGTTTTCTTTGGGTCTAAAAAGAACTATCTCTCCTTTTTTAGTTCTTAAAGCCTTCATGCCCTCAAAAATCCCCTGTCCATAGTTTAATACACAAGCCGCAGGTGAAATTTCAAAATTACCGAAAGGTACTAAATTTCCTTTATTCCATTTGCCATCTTCGTAATTTGAAACGAACATTTCTTTTGTTTCAATAAAATTGAAACCTAAAGAATAATAATCAATATCTTTAGCATCCATATATATCAAGTCTTTGTTTATTTTATCAGACTTATCTAATGAATAGTATACTAAAAAACCTTATTGATAGTAAAAAGATTATTCTAAATCAATATTCTCTGGGAAACTATTAGAAAAATAAATAAAAATAAATAAAAAAAACAAGATTTATAAATTAATTTTAGAAAATATCTATTAAAAAAAGTTAATGCTTTAGAATTATGACCGAAATTCCTCGCAAATCAAGCGAATTTAAGTTAGTTATTGCTGGACTAGATAACGCTGGTAAAACTAGCGCTTTAATAGCGTTAAGGCAAAAATACAACTTTTATGAGCGAGTTAAAAATTTAAAACCTACCATAAAAATCGATTACAGTTCTTTCAAATTTCTTAAAACCTTCCGAATTAATCTCTGGGATATGGGGGGACAAAAAAAATTCAGAAAAATTTACATAAATAATCCTATTTATTTTGAAGATACAGACTATATTTATTATCTTATAGACATTCAAGATGAAATAAAATTTGAAGAAACCATAGAATATATTCAAGAATTGCTTGATATTTATAGAACTTTGAGTTATTCTAATGAGGTTATAATATGTTTCAACAAATTTGATCCCCAGTTTAGAAATTCTTCAGAATTTTTAGATCGAGCGAATATGATTAAACACTTGATTAAATCACAAAATAAAGACATTAAATTTGAATTTTACAACACATCGTATTACGACATCGCATCAATTTCTAAAGCCTTTTCTCATTCGCTAAATAGTTTACTAAATTTAGGCGATATTGACAACGGGTTAAATAAGTTGGTGGAAAAATTTAATTGTAGATATGCAATTTTATACACAGATTCGGGGATAATTATATCCGATCACTACGTTGACATGATGGACATAAGAGAATTTGACGAGAAAATAGGACACAAGATTAGCAATGATCTTGAATTTTTTCAGAGATTAAAAGATGAGAATGTTACCATAGACGATAGAATAGCATTCTCCGAAGATAGAACTGATTATGTTAAAAAATTTTCCATTTTATCCGAGAATAAAGATAATACTTTCTATGTAGGAGTAAGCACGACAGTTAGTAATATTAATATAATTAAGATTGAATTAGAAAAGTTAAGAAATATTCTACAAATAAGCTTTACTTAGACATAAGTTAAACCAATATACAAATTTCTCATCTTGAGGTTTTTTTAAAAACCTTTTTTTATATTTTTATAGAATAACCAAAATATTTTTCTAAAATATTGAGTTACTTCATATATGGCACTTCAAAAAATGACTGCAAAAAAAATCATCGAGAAAAAAAAGCGGGGAGAAAAAATTGTAACTCTTACCTCATACGATTATTCCTTTGCTAAAATCGTCGATGATTGTGGGATAGATTTAATTCTCGTAGGTGATTCCCTTTCTATGGTAGTTCTTGGATATAAAAATACATTATCAGTTACGATGGACGAAATGATTCATCACACTAAAGCAGTGGTTCGAGGAGTGTCAAATGCTATGGTAGTTGGCGATATGCCCTTTCTTTCTTACAAAATCGGGGTTAAAGAAGCAGTAAAAAACGCGGGCAGGTTTATTCAAGAAGGTGGCGCAGAAGCTGTGAAAGTTGAGGGCGGTGCTAAACTTTGTCCCACGATTAAAGCTATGATTGATGCAGATATTCAAGTAATGGGGCACATAGGATTAACTCCTCAAGCAATATATGAGTTCGGAGGGTTCTTAGTACAAGGAAAAACCGTAGAAACCGCCAAAAAGTTAATTATTGACGCCAAAAAACTAGAAGAAACGGGAGTTTTTTCAATCGTGCTTGAGAGCGTTCCCTGGCAAATAGCAAAATTAATAACAAAATCGATCGACATCCCTACCATTGGTATTGGCGCCGGATCGCATTGCGATGGACAAATCATAGTAGTAAATGATATGTTGGGCCTTTTTACAGATTTTAAACCGAAGTTCCTTAAGTATTTTGGGGATATTGGAAATTCCGTTCGAACAGCTATAAATAGCTATAAAAATGAGGTAGAAAGGGGAGTATATCCTGATCTTGAACACTCTTACGAATTTCCAAAAGAGGACCTGAATGAGATTGAAAGTTGGTTTGAAAGTGTTGAAATTAATAAAGAAATTAAGTAAATGCAATGGTTTGATGAACAACCACCTAATAAAAGGGATATAGCGTGTTTATGGAATTTATATTGTTATTAGATTCAGACGAGTGAATATACCCTCGAAAAATATTCAAAATACTAATTTATTGATCAAAAGGAATTGAGAGAATAAGATGTAAATTATCCAAAAGTATAATTAAATAAATTTTTATTAATAATAATAATAATATAAGAACTTTATTTGATGTTATAAATTTATATATAAAGACCGAATAAATTAATGGAAGATTCAAAATGGCTGATGAATACGATTATCTTTTTAAATCTATTGTTGTAGGTGATGGGGGAGTTGGAAAAACAGCTCTTACACTCCGATTTTCAAAGGGATTTTTTACTGAGGATTATAAAATGACTATTGGGGTTGATTTTCACGTGAAAACAATTTCAATTGATACTTCTGAAGGACCCCTTAAGTGTAAGCTCCAACTCTGGGATACGGGGGGTCAAGAACGATTTAGTTCTATAAGACCAATGTATTATAGGGGATCGTTAGGAACAATACTCGTTTTCGATCTGACAAATTCCGCGAGCTTCGAACATTTACCTCAATGGATAGAAGAGGTTAGAGCAAACATAAAATCTGAGATTCCTGTATTGCTTGTTGGAAATAAAAGTGATTTACTTGACCAGAGAGCCGTTTCAGCCAAAGAGATTAGTAAATTTACTAACGATTTCAACTTGTATTATATGGAAACTTCAGCTAAGACGGGTGATGGAGTAGGAGATTGTTTTTACATTCTTGCGTGTTTAATGATAGGACAAGGTGTTCCTGACCAGTTGATTTCAAGCGCTACCGTTTATGCTCCAGGACAAGTTATTAAAGACGATGTTCAAATTTTCTCCCGTTCAATGCCTTCTAGTACGCCTCAAGACACATACATCGCCCCACCAGTTCCAGAACCAGTCAAAAATTTAGAAATAAAATCTGAGATCGAATTTGGGGCTCCACCTGTCCCCGAACCGAAGTTAGCTAAATTAGTTGAACCCGCACCTCTATTTGAACCTGCATCAGAAATAGAATATGAAGCCCCACCTGTCCCCGAACCACATTCCATCCCTGAAATACCAACACCCGAGCCCACTGAAATAGAATTTAAAACTCCCGATGAAATATTAATCAAAGAAACCTTGAAATCAGAAATTGAAGCCTTAGCTAATGATGATGTTAAAGAATTTAAACCACAATCTATTTCCTTTACGTCTGATGATAAGACTTATAAACCAAAAACAATTCCTTTTACTTCTAATGTTCCAGAGCCAGTACCAACTCCCAAAGGGTTTCAAAGTTCCTACTCAGAAAAACCCGTAGAACGTTCTCCTATTCAAACTCCATTTCGCGTAATTAAAAGGGAAGAACATCCTAAACCCCAACCAGCTTCAATGATCTTTGAACCTAGCCCAAAACCCCAATCAGATGTGGCTGATAAATCCCCAATTTTTCCAACCACAGCACCCTCTGCATCATCTTCCAATTCACTAAGGGATTATATGCCTGATGCAATTATTTCAAAGAAAGAGAAGAAAAAGGTAGCTAAAGAAAAAAAGAAGCAAGAGAAAGAAAAAACCAAGATTCAAAAAGAGAAAAAAACACTTGAAAAGCGTGAGAAGCAAGAAAATTTAATTGAATCTATGAAAAAAACGAAAAAAGATAAAAAAGAAAAGCAAGTTGAATCTGCAAAAACGAAACCTTCACAAACTGCTACTCCAATAAAGCGGCAACCTGAGATGAATTCCTTATTTCAAACTCTCACTCAAAAAACTGAAGATGCAATACCAGATCAAAGCGTCCCATTTATGCCTTTTGCAAGAGGAAGTAAAATTAAGGAAGAAGGGACGTCTAAATTAAGGATTATACCTAATGCAGCGGACATTGTATACGAACCTAATTCTTTTACCGCGTTTACATCTACTCAACCAATTAAAGAAGAAAAATCAAACAGTAAATCTAAGGATCTCTTAATCTGTGAACAATGCGGATCTACATTATCTTCTGATTATACCTTTTGTAACAAGTGCGGTAATAAATTATAATTTTTAAAGCTAAAAATAGATCTTTTACAACTGGTTCTTCTAAAGATTTTTACCACAGATAGGGCATGTGCTCCACAATTTTTTGATCTTTGAATGACAATAAGGACATATTTTTAAATCTGGGTCTATTTGAGTTTGAAGCTTTCCAAAGATAGTTACGTTATCTTCAATACGGTAACTCTTTGGTTCTTGTAGAGGAATTGAGGGTTCGCTTATTTTATCTTTTTCATTTATAGTGGGTTCTGTTATCGAGTTATTAGTTATTTCTGGGGCTTCGTTATTTTCACTTTTTACTGTAGTTTGTCGTGGAACTTGTTGATTTTCTTCTGATTCTTCGATTGGAACACCAACTTTATAGTGAAAGTAATTTCCTTCATTATTCTCAATAACAACTTCGCCATGAGCCAGTAGTACTTCAATATAATAGATTATAATAGAATTTATAGGGACATCTGCTATTTCTGCTATAAGGTAATCTAATTCGCTTTCCATTTGCAAACGATACCATGATTTTCCATGATCAGCACTAAAAATTAAATGAACGCTCTCTAAAGTATTATTGAAATCTTCTTCTGTTATTCTAACCACAATTTTGATCGTTTTTTTCAGTAACTCTTTTTGCCCTAAGACTTCCTCTGCTATAGTAGCATCCCAAGCGACGCCACATTTAGGACAATTAGTAAACCAATTTGGGTATTCGAACATACAATTCGTACAGCTTTTCGTAAAATAACGCGTTGTTTTTATTCCAAGCTGTTTTTTTTTATCTTTTCCCATTCTCTAATCAGTTCTAAAGAAGAATTTTACCCTATTTATCTTGTATAAATTATTAAATTACTTTTCGACTAATAAATATATTTCTGATGGATATAATAAAAAACTCAGTTCTTGCTTATTATAATTTTAGTTTTTTTACAATTTTTTCTAAATCATCAACAAAATTAGATAGATGATCTCTTTTTACATGTGGCATTATCACAACTCTAATTAAATTTAAATCTAAGAATTTTCCTAACATCCAATTGTTATTACGTAATGATTTTTCGAGTTCACATATACTATCCCCATTTTCCGTGGTAATTCCAACCACATTCATAATAGGATCCACAGCTAATTTAATCCCGCTAATTTCAGATATTCTTTGTGCTAAGTAATCAGTATTATCCATACATTTTTTTATAATCTTATTAAAGCCGTTTACTCCTAAATACTTTAATATTACCCAAAACGCTATGATTGGACCTCCTGGTCTAGTTCCAACGATATGGAAATGTTTAAAAGAACCTCCCGCTAAATATGGAATTTCAAAGCCCGTTTTCTGTAATATTGAAGCGTCCTTAACAAAGTACCCCCCAGAAGGAATTACTCCTAAACCCATTTTATGAGGGTCTGCTGTTATCGAATCTACAGATTTTACTGAGAAATCCCATAAAGGAACTTGATATTTTAACTTTTTAAGAAATGGTAAGACAAAACCTCCGAATGCGGCATCAACATGAAAGAAAATGTTTTTTTGTTCAACGAGGTTACCTATTTCCTCAATTGGGTCAATTAAACCTAATGAAGTTGTACCCGCAACTCCTACAACAGCACATGTGTTTTTATTAATGAGCGATTCATAATGATGTAAGTCTACTTCATAGTTATCTAATAATTTTACTTTTCTCAGTCTTAGGTTTAACAAATCTGCTGCTTTATCAAAGGAAATATGAGCAGATACTGGAACTACAACTTCGGGATTTTTTATATCAGATCGCAAATTTCTGGCAATCCTCATAGCTATCAGATTTGCTTCAGACCCCCCAGTTGTAAACGTTCCAATAATATTTTTGTTTCCAAACAAATCACCAATTTCAGAGATAAGTTCATTTTCCAATACAGCAGTATCTGGAAATAACCCTGGATCTCCTAAATTCTTAGAAATATATTTGAGATAGATTTCTTTAGCAAAATCTAAAGGTTCTGTGCACATAGATCCCAAAATTGATCCTGAATCGTAAGAAAAATCTTTCTTCAGCTTTTTTTCCAGCAAATGAAGTATATTTTGTTTCTCTAAACCTTCTTCTTCCATTTTTTAAGGTGAATAGTTAAATATTATTATAATTTCCGATAATTTTAAAAAATAAAAAGCTCAAAAGAATTAAAGTTTTACAAATCAAATTTTATTTTAGGAGAAATCTAACAAAAATGATAAAACTTCTTACTTATTTGAACCGATTTGCATCTCTTTTTGTAAATTTTTCAATTACACGGTCTAATTCGTCGTTCATGTCAATTTTATAATAATTAGCAACACAAATTATGGCATAAATAACATCTGCGAGTTCTTCTCCGACTTTTGTTGTCGTCTCGTCAGACTTTTTCGGTTTGATACCTTCAATGTAATTTATTTCCTTGGCTAATTCACCTACTTCTTCCACTACTGCGCTAAACATAGAAAGAGGAGGCCAATATCCGCCGTGACTTAAGATCCACTTATCAATTTTTTTTTGAAATTCTTTAAGCGATAAATCTTCATTCATAAATATTGTAAGATACTGGAATATTTATTATCAGTGAATTAGGAAAATAAATTATACCTTTTTCTCGATTCCCATTCTGCTTTCTTGCCGGAATTGTATCTATTTACTTCACTATAATACCCGGTAACTCTTGAATATACCTTAACATCCCCAGATTGACAATTAGGACAGATAAAAATCCCACCTCGAAACATTTTTCTACAATGTGGGCAATAAGTGAAATCAGATGTATATGCGAAATAAGCCGTGTTAGTATTAAGACAGATATTCTTAGTCAGTTCCCATAACCCATTAATATCTGGATTTTGTTCACCAAGCCAGATATGAGTTATTACGCCTCCCTCAACAATAGGATGATAATCTGCTTGTAATTTGATTCTCTTTGATAATGGTATATTAGCATCATAACGAATATGATCTGAGTTTGTGTAATAAGCTGAGTTACCGGATGATTGTGGAATTGCTTTTTTAGGAAAATGCTTTAGATCTAATTTGGCAAAACGGTTACTTGATGATTCCGCAGGTTGCTGCCACAAGGAATACGATACACCATCTCTTTCTGTCATTGAGTTACATTTTGCTACCATGTACTCTAAAATTGTTCTTCCAAAATTATATGCAGTGTCTTGTTCGTGCAGCTCATATCCAATCAGACTTTTTACTGCTTCATTTAACCCGGTAAAACCAATAGAAAGATTCTGATCGTTTAAGTTAAAAATTGGCTCTCCATCTATTTTACCGCTACATAAGGGTAGATGACCCGATTTTAAACGTTTTTCCATTAATTTCCATTTTTTTAGTAAAATTCTTGCAGAGAGCTCCATATTTTTATCTAAAATCCTAAAGTAGTCATCTTCGTTAGCAGAGATGTACGCATATCGAGGTAAATTAAGACTAACGCTTTGAAGTGAACCAATTGAGACGTAATTTTCCCATACATTGGTATTTTTCCTCTCTTCGGGGTCTAGTACACATCTACTAATAATTTGATTCCCACTTAAAAATTTTCGGCAACATTGACTATGAATTTCGTCTGGCATCCATTCTGGGCACATATTAAGAAAATAAGGAGTACCCATCTTTGCGACCTCCTCCATCAATTTAATGTAAGAAGGTTCGAACTCCTTAAGCCATTCCTTTTTTATTTTTATTTCATGCTTTGGAAACGCAAACAGTTTTCCGTCGTAGTCTCCATGGATATATACATCGGTTAAAGCATCAAAAAGTTGTAAACACTCGTCTTTATAATCGCCATATTTTCCAACTATTTTACCATGTGGACCAACAGCGGGAATAGTTAACAAACCTTCGGGAACCGTGGGAGTACACGATATTGAAGTGAAAGGAACTTGACCCCCTCTCGCAGCAAAAATCTGGTTTGTTTCAAATATTAAACATTGCATAGATTGTTCAATTTCTCTTGCGGAAAGCCCTCTTGCGTAGGGAGCGAGGAATGTAGTTATGTAATCGTAACCTTGACCCCCACTAAATTCGCCTTGAATGATTCCTAGCCATTTTGCCAAATGAGTAACAGCAACTCGTAAACTTCCAGCTGGACCAGACCTACTACAATGTGCCCAACTATTTACGGGAGGAAGACCGTTCTCGAGAACCATGCGAGGATCCCATTCTTGGCAGAAAGGTCTTAAATCGAAGTATCTTAGCATATGTATGTGGATGTCCCCATATAAATGAGCGTGAGCTTCTTCCGAGTCCAAAATTCTCAAGAGGGCATATTCATCAGAAATTCTATTTGCAGCCCAATGGTGAATACTTTCGGGATTTAGATCTTGGTTTGCGTTTTCATTGACACCTTTCTCTAGAATCGCTTCGTAATCCATTAATGGCATACCTATTCTAGTATACAGCTTACGTTCGTCTTCGTAGTGTTCTTCTGATAATATAGAGCAAACAATTTCTCTTATATGTGGACCTGAAAGAAATGTAATGTTAGAAGATATAATTCTCCTCACAACTAACCGAGTAATTCTGTCAGCAGATTCTAAATCTAACCCCGTTTCTCCAACAATGCTCTCTTTTATTTTTATTGGGTCAAAAGGTACTACGTCGCCCTCTGTTCGTGAAACTCTTGGTAGTAAATTTTTTAAAAACCCACTTTCTAACATTTTTTTTTCTTGAGTTATTTCAGATTCTGGAATCAAAACCATATTAATCATTTTTTTTTTTAATTTGCTATTTCCACCTAAGTGCTAACGGTACATTACCAATATAATAACTAAAAATTATTGTCGGTTTCATGGACCGAAATAATAGCTTTGAATATTATATATTCTCGTAAAATACTTAGCCTTTTTTGATATAAAAATGTATTTTTTTTTTCAAATTAAACTTATTCTATTAACCATTTATTCATAATCTAATAAACCAGTTAAGAAGTTCACAGAAAATCCTCTGTTTAACCTGTAAGTCCGGTTGTGCCTTCTTTAATCTCGATATTTTACTCGTAAACTTAAAAATGTCGTCTTTACTGGTTTTGTAATTTTTAAATAACTAATATAAAATTTAAAAATTATTCAATATGAGTATATTTAAAGAACAAATAGATGAAATCAAATAATTTAAGTGTAGAAATTGAAAATCAATACCGTAAATAAAAGTTCTGTCAATTTAATAGAAGCATTACCAGGAATTTATCGTAAAACTCTAATTTACAATGAGAATATGATGCTATGTCATTTTTTTCTCAAAGAAAATTCTAATGTCCCCCTCCATTCACATGAAGAACATCAAATTGGATATGTGATTAAAGGAAAATTACAATTCTTTACCGAAAATGAAGAATTTTTGGCTGAAGAAGGAGATAGTTATGTTTTTGAATCAAACGAAAAACATGGGGCTAAGATATTGGAGGATTCAGAGGTAATAGATGTGTTTAGCCCTTCAAGAGAAGATTATAAATAAATCTGAGTAATTATAAAAGAAAAGAAAAGACATTTACCACTGATAAGCAGCAACAACAAAAATTGCAATAATACAAAATATAAATTCGCCCAATAGCCAATCTATAAACAAGCTCCTTTTTTTATCTCTGTTTTTTTTAACAATTGTCGCTACCGCAAAACATATTGCTGCGTTAGTTCCAGTGAATATTGTCAATGAAAATGTTGATGCATTTAACTCTAGCTCAATCAAGTCAAGTACCATGTCAAAAATAAAAAACACGCTTAATAATATCAACAATGCAATTAAAAACATCCAACCTGAAAAATTAATAACTTTCTCAAATACGATTTCCTCTTGGGATAATCCTCCTGGTAATCTAGAAGGTTTTTTCTTTACTTTTGACATATCATTCTTACCGTACTAATTATAAAAAATTGAATGGTTAATGATTCTTAATTCTTATTTTTTCTATAAGTACAATTCAAGTTATTAAGGTTTATTTTTTAAAAATAAAATGGCTTTAGCAATATCTCCTTCACTATCAATCAACGCAGCATTTGCTTCTTCCTTTTCTACATTTGCTTGAGCTGCCACTAACATTATATCATTTTCAGTAATAACTGATTTTGTTTCAGATTCTACTATCCCATCCATTACTTCTCCTTCTTCCTTTTCTCCAATTTGAACCTCCCCTACAGGATATTCTTCTGCATCCCCTATTACTTGATAAATCTCTTGTCCCATTTGTTTCATTAACACGACTTCAGGTTGATCAATTACGAGAGTATTTTCAGGACCTTCTATTATTACTCGTGTGGCGTTAATTTGTTCCATATCAATTCCTTGTTGTTGCATTCGACGGCGCATCTGTCTTGAAGCAAATTGTTGTCCTTCTCTCTTCTTTGTTGCTTGTGGTCTTGTTGGTTTACTATTTTCCTTTTTTTGCATTTCCTTCGGCAATTTAACCATTTTTTTCAACAACTCCAAACTATATATAGTATAATTATCTATTAATTTTTATAATTTTAATTTACCTATTCCTTTCCGTACTTTAATCGCAACCCCAGTTTTAAAACTTCGAACGTACGGGACGGGTATCACTAATTTTCCAATCGCTAAAATTTCGTTTTCTTGATTAACAACAATAATCTCGTCATAGGATCGTAAATTATCGTCAATGTCTAAAATATGTTTACAAAAGACATTACGACCTATTCTTATGAAATCAGAGATCTCATTCATAACTATCGCCCTTAATTTTGGTGATGGAATGTTTTTAATTATTTTTTCAGCGGAAAATAAGCTTAGTGTAAAATACCCATTAGTTGGTCTTAAATTTAGCATAAGTTTATCTTTGTAGTAAATGTGCTTAATTTTGTCGGTGTTTTTAGAATATTCAAAACGAATCT
This sequence comes from Promethearchaeota archaeon, assembly GCA_019894735.1. Next base: position 27,821 of record JAGXOB010000001.1, read on the forward strand.
CATTTTCGTCTTCAAACAGAATATCAGTTATCGATTGACCAAATTGGTAATCAGAAATAGCCGTTGCTTTTCTTAAAGCAAAAAGCAGTTTATTTTCCATTTTAATTTGAATTCGGTATCAATTAGAATTAAAATAAAGATGAGTTATTGCATGGAAGAGGGTTAAGAATACATCCTTGATTGGATTGCTTTATCCTTCATTTTATTCATTACTTTGTTAACAGCTTCAAGAAAATCACTTTTTACTATATGCTCCGCTTCTTTTCTTATTGCAAACATTCCAGCTTCAGTACAAATTGCTTTAATATCTGCTCCAGTTGCGCCCACGGTTAATTCAACTAATTTATTAAAATTAACCTCTCCCTCAATGTTTAAAGTTTTTGAGTGAATTTTGAAGATAGATGCTCTAGCTTCCTCATCGGGGATTGGAAAATCTATCATTCGGTCAAACCTACCAGGTCTTAACAAAGCAGGATCTAAGATATCTATTCGATTAGTCGCGCCAATTATTTTCACATCTCCCCTTTCTTCAAATCCGTCTAATTCGCTTAATAATTGCATTAAAGTCCTCTGTACTTCTCTATCTCCAGATGTTGCGATTTTTAATCTTTGAGATCCAATTGCGTCTAATTCATCAATAAATAAGATAGTTGGGGCCTTTTGTTTTGCTAAATTGAAAATCTCTCTTACCAAACGAGCGCCTTCGCCTATAAATTTTTGAACTAATTCTGAACCAATAATTCTGATAAAAGTTGCTTCAGTTTCATGCGCAACTGCTTTTGCAACTAAAGTTTTGCCTGTGCCTGGGGGTCCGTAAAGTAAAACTCCTTTAGGAGGATCAATTCCTATTTTTTTAAACAATTCTGGTTTTAATAATGGTAATTCGACAGTCTCCCTTACCTCTTGTATCTGGTCATTTAATCCCCCTACATCCCCGTAAGAGATATCTGGAATTTCATCAATAACTTCCATTCCTTTTACAAATGGATCTAATTTAGTCGGTAGAATTTCCATTATTGCGAATGTTCTTTGATTTAAAGCGACTCTCATTCCGGGAGTTAATTTTTCGTTTTTTACTTTTCTACTTGGGTTAACAACAAAACTAGGACCAGTGGAGCTTTTTACTATGACTTTCCCATTGTCTTCTAACAGATCAATTACCGTAGCAGACACTAATGGAGGTTCTCTTAATCTATCTATTTCATTTCTTAAACTGTTTAATTCTTGCTCTAATCTTAAACGTTCAGCATCTAGAAGTTGTTTTTCGGTTTCTAGATTCCTTAATCTTTTTTCTAAATGCCTTGTATAAGTGATTAAATATTCTTCATCTTTCGTATCTTCTTTTTTTTTCCTACTTTCTTTAGTCGTTGTCAAACGTTAAATTCCCCATCTTTTACTTATTTCGATTTTAAGATAATAAATTAATTTAATAATAACAATTTATTCATTTAAACTTAAGGTAATACGCTAATATCAGAAAAAAATCGAGTTTTAAAAAATTTTTGGATTATATTTTATAACGAGTTTTAGCTAAAAACCAAAAATTATAAGAGTTCTATATCCCGATCTTATATAAAATGCCATTCCTTGGCAATTATTGAGCATTATGTTATTTTATGTCGAAAAAAATAGCGAACGAATATGAGAAGGAATGTCCCATATGTAGTGGAAAAATATGGGGTAGAGGAGTAAAAGTTTTAATAGAGGGGGCAAATATCACTGTGTGTCAGAGTTGTGCCCAATTTGGCGATAGAATCAAATCGAAACCTAAAATGACGAGTTCTTCTAAAAAAGTATATCCTAAATCTAAATCATCAGTGGAAAAAGTAGTACATTCGATAAAAATCGAAGAGAGTGTAGAAATTGTGAGCGATTATGTGGTAAGAATAAGAAATGCTCGAAATGCTCGTGGTCTTAATCAAGATCAATTTGCTCAAAAACTAAACGAAAAACCTTCTTTATTAAGAAGAATTGAAGCAGGTAAAGTTGAACCAACAATAAAGTTAGCGAAGAAAATAGCAGAAGTCTATAACATTAAACTTATTAAACAAGTAGATGAAATTGAGCCAACTGCTAAGCAAAACCAATATATGAAGAAATCTAGCGGTTCTTCTTTAGGTGATATTGCCTATGTTAAAAAAAAAAAGAAGTAAGAACTAATAGTAATAAGAGATTTATAATTTGTAACATCAAATTGTAGATGTTTATAGAATTAGATATTCTATTAGTTAATAGAACAAAACTCTTGAGCTAAATATTGGATAATTAAATTATAGAACTAAAAGATAAATCCAGATTTTCAATAAGAACTATTTTCTCTATTAGAAATTGAATTAATTCCTTATTGTCTTGAGCTTCTAATATCCCCCCACAATCAGGGCATCTGAAATTCAATTCAAACGCTTCATCAAAATTGAATTTTTTATTTGAATCTTGACAATCTTTACATATGAAGAAGTAGTTATTCTCTTCGAACTTTAACCTTTCTCTTAGCTTACTCTCCATTATTCTCCTTTTTTCCATTAATATTTCTTCAAACAAGTCAAATTCATGCCACCAATAATATATAAACCAGCCTGTAGATTTATCACGAATTCTTCTAAATTGTGCTAATTTTCCACTATACAATTTGTATAATGTCTTTCGTACAGTATTTAATTTTAAAAACTCTACATTATTCTCTTCAAAACTAATTTCGGGATCTTCTCCTTTGAAACGTTCTTTAATATTTTCAGTAATACCCTCATCAGTTATATCTTCTTCTTCTGATTTTAATAATTCAATTCCAACTTCTATAGCTATATCGCCACCCAATATATACAAAAAAGACCTTAATAGAGGGTTTAATTCCTTCATAATCCTTGATCTTCTCAAACTTTTCTATTCGTTGGACAATTAAAACTTTCATTAAAATTAAATTTTCTTAATTTCAAAATATTAGAATTTAGGATACTGTATTTTATACTATAATTGAATATTGTTTTTCTATTAATTCACCGTCAATATCAATTGATCGAAACATTTTTCCTTTTCGGATAGCCATGATCCTTAACAAACGGGAGTCCTTGATATTCGTAGGAATGACAATCTCTTTTATCGTGTAATTATTAAATATAGTGAGAGATTTCCATTTTGTTGGGATCTCAGATATAAAATCAGGAACGGCTAGATCTAAAACCATCTTTAGATTAGCATCTGTATTACTTAGTACACCACTACAAAATTGAATTCTTTTACTCACATCGTCGTCTTCAACTTTTTTTTTGGATGGTTGGGGAATGTTTTTTTTTGTTGTGACTTTACAATTTGGATTAATAAGGAAAGACAACAGTAAGTAGCTATTTTCTCTAAGTATTTCTATTGCTTCGAGTAGCAAATTTTTATTAATTTTGTCAGTAATATCAGCCTTGTAATTTTTCGTTTGACCTGTTGATTTTTTCAATCTCCAATTTATGCCAAGATTTGATAGTGTATCTTGTAAATCGCTTCCAGTAATGAGTTTTCCTTTAATCTCAAAATCAGCTTGGGAATCCGATATAGATCTCAAAACTATCTCTAAGATTAAATCTTCGTATTCATGAGCTCCTTTAAGTGTTATTTTTGCACTTGTTTTAGAGATTTTTAGCGCAGGGCCAATAAAATCTCCTTTAGAATATCTATAGAAATGTCTATGGATGCCCATATGCTTTTTTGCCGGATCGTCTAAATTTGGCGTTTCGATTAACTTACTTAAAAAATGCATTTTAACTCGTTAAAATATTTCTTTAATAATATATATCTAAATAATGATATTATAAATAGAACATAACTTTAGATTTTAATTTATGCAATAAGTAGTGAATAAAATTAAAACAAAAAACAGTATAATTTCTATAATTATTGACTATTTAGAGGATAGTTTTAAAGATAATATCATAAGCGTGTACGGTATAGGAAGTTATTTTGATAAAACGCTTCCATCAGATTGGAAAATCACTGATATTGATGTAATTGTCATTGTAAACTCCTTCGATAAAATCCCTAAACACGAATGGACAGAAGTTCGATATGAAACTAAAAATATTAAAAATTCTAAGGTTTGGTTAGGGTACAATACACTACAAGGATTGAAAAAAAAGAATGAGTTTACCCACGAGTCATTTGCTAATTACGAGTGGAGCGTTCTAGACTTGAAATGTCCAGAAAACTCTCAACTATTATATGGTAATGATATAAGAAGTCAACTTCCGAAGATATCTGACCTGATTTATGATTTCGACGATATTTTTACAAGGAGCCTTTATCATCTAAATAAAAGTCTTAAAGAAACTAACTCTTCTGAGAAATCTTTAATTTCCAAGAGAGAATTTACTAAAGCTGTGTTTAAATTCGGATTCTATTTGTGTAAATATTTCGATAAAAGCTATTATTTAACCTCTGTTCTTAATACATCAACACATATAGCAAATTTACAAATAGACAACAAAATAAAAAAAAATATACAATACTTTATAAAAGAATCTAAAATTTTTAGGAGAACTGATAAATTTTCTACAAATTTTAAAATCCTAAGAAAAAATTTTATCTTTTTTATTTTTTCTCTACTTAGGAACGGATCGCTTCATAGAAAATTAGAATTTCAAGAATTAGTCAATTACCTTGAGAAAAAGTTCAACGGTTTACCATATCTCACAAGATACATAAAAATAGCAAAAAAGATCTATGATTCTTCTAAAATTTTATAAAAAATAACTGACCATTTTTTCTAATGGCGACACTTATGAAATCAGATTAATAAAGTTAAAAAAAAATAAAAGATAAGATATTACTTAAACCATAAAAACATGTAGCGATTATTAATGATATTTTTAAACCTACAAATCGATGATTTTCAAGTTCCCTCTATGACCATTTGGGTCCTAGCATGGGTTTTTCTCGTTATTGGATTCTTTTCTTTAACAATATTAATTGTATATACAAGGTATGGAAGAGAATTATCAATTAAACTCTCAATTATATCAATTAGTATATCTGCTATATTATTAGGGTTTGCGTTCCACTTCTTCCTCATTTCATTTGGGATTTAATAAAACAAATAATAAATTCCGCCCAAATCGTAAGTAAGTTCAGATTTCATTATCTTTATTCTTATGTAATAGGCATTTTCTTCTTTGCTTCCGACTATTAATACCATTAATAAAAAAAATAATAAATGTTTATAAAAGAAGGAGAATATGTTTTTCTTAATTTAAAAAATAACATCCTTATAAATTAAATTGGAGCATTAAAAATGTTATTTCAACTAGATTCTACCCTAATGTTTGTTCTATGGTTAATTTTAGCAACCGTACTTGTCGCATTAATACTTTATATTGCGGTATTACTTATAGCATCTAAAACTAAAGCTTCCGATAAAAAGTTTATTATCATTATCTTAGCCCTGATCTTTGTTTTGATATTACCAATAATCTTGGGTGCCGTGAATTCAGTGCTCTCAGTAGTCGGTAACCTTGTTGCTTTTAGTGGTTCAAACCATTTAACTCAATTAACACCAATCATAGGATTTCTATTAATTTTAGTATTAACCAAATTTTTCATCAGTATTCCGTGGGATCAGGCAGTATGGATATCTCTATTGACCCTGTTTTTCCTGTTCCTTCTCTATACTATGATACCAGAGCTTTATAACTTCTTGGGATTTGGAATTTAAAATTTCTTTTTTTTTTTAAACCACAAATGTAATCTAAGCTCCTTATTTTAACCAATAAAAAAGATTGTAAAAAAGAAAAAGTAACTTATATTTTTTCTTTCAATTTAAGCCTTGGAGCTAATCCAAGAGACATCATTTCTTGCAATAAAAGTTTAAAGGCATAAGAACATACTACTTTAGATATTACAGTTCCTTCTCCACATACTGGACAATATCTCTTATCTCTGTTTCGATCATATACTGCTAAAAGCCCACATTTCTCACATACTAAAATTACTGTTCGATCAGACTCATCAAGTAATCTTTCTTTTAACAACAGAGCCGATCCATGTCCTACTAAACAATCTCTTTCCATCTCACCAAACCGTAATCCTCCTTCTCTTGCTCTACCTTCTGTTGGTTGTCTCGTTAAGATTTGAACCGGGCCTCTCGCTCGAGCGTGAAGTTTATCTGCAACGAGATGATATAATTTCTGATAATATATAGGAGCGCAATAAATCCCGGCTTCGTATTTTTTACCGGTAATACCGTTATACATAACCTCCCTGCCATTAAACTCAAAACCTGCTTCTACTAATTGTTCTTGAAGTTTCGTGATATCTTTCCACTCGAACGCTGTAGCATCACCTAATTTTCCAGTTGAGCATGCGATTTTCCCGCTAATACCCTCGAATAATTGTCCTAATGTCATTCTTGATGGCATAGCGTGAGGATTTACAATAATATCTGGAATTACCCCATTTGATGTGAAAGGCATGTCTTCTGCAGGTTGAACGAGACCAAGTACTCCTTTTTGACCATGTCGAGAAGAAAATTTATCTCCCAGCTCTGGAATTCTTAAATCTCTAACTTTAATCTTAACAAGTTTATTTCCATCAACGGTTTCGGATATAATTACTGTGTCTACAATTCCTTTTTCATTATGGCGCATATTTTTTGAAGTTTCTCTTCGATTTGGTTGCATCAACTCAAATTCTTCGTAAGATTTAATAAATCGTGGAGGAGAAGTTCGACCAATAAGAACATCACCGCCTTTAACTTGTGTTTCAGGCTCGATAATTCCATCTTCTTCAGATAACAACCTATACGATTCAGCAGATTTGAATCCTCTGACTCCTCTTTCTGGAATCTCGAATTTATCTAATTCTCCTCCCGGATACTTTCTTTCTTCGGCATCGTAAGTTCTAAAGAAGTGAGAGCGCGCTAATCCCCGTTCTATTGAGGCTTTGTTTATAATAATCGCATCTTCAATATTATATCCTTCAAAACTCATCATTCCGACTACGAAATTTTGACCTGCTGGTCGGCGATTAATACCAATGATTTCCATTGGGCTCGTTTTTACTAAAGGTTGTTGAGGGTAATGAAGAGTATGACCTCGTGTATCGAGTCGTAAATGCATGTTAGCAGCAAACAGTCCTAGTGCTTGTTTAACCATTCCTGCCTCGTACGTGTTTCTTGGAGACTGATTATGTTCAGGAAACGGTATAATAGAGGCGCAAATGCCTAGAATCGCTGCTGGTGAGATTTCTAAGTGTGTGTGTTCAGCTGTAATTTCTTCCTCAAACATCGCAATAAAAGAGTTTTCTTCTTCTTCAGCATCTAAATATTCTATCAGGCCTTTTTGAATCAGATCGGACCATGTATACTTGCCTTGCTTTAATTTTTCTATATCATCATATGTGATAAGAATTTGATTATTTTTGATGATAAATAGCGGTCTAGTCGCTCTTCCGGCATCACAGTTTATTTGAATCTCTCTTGAATCGTGATAATAACCAATATTAACATGTTGACCAATTTCACCTTTACGCCTCTTCTCTCGAAGTTGATTAGTAAACGGATTGTATTTTTGATGAATACCTACTAATTTACCGTTAAGAAAGACGTTTACTTTTTCCCCCTTGATATCTTTCACTTCGTTAATAGGAATGACTCCGAGATCGATTAAAATGTTCTCGATTATTCTCTCGTCTGCACCTACAGAGATAATAGAAGCTAATCCTAAATTTTTAACTAACCCGCAGTTTGGTCCTTCTGGGGTTTCTGCGGGACATATCTTACCCCACTGAGTAGGATGTAAATCTCTTGCCTCAAAATGAGGTTGACTTCTACTTAATGGTGATATAACTCGCCTTAAATGGCTCAAAGTTCCCACATGATTTGTTCTATTTAACAATTGACTAACGCCTGCTTTACCGCCTACCCAATTACCTGTTGCTAAAGCGTGTCGTATTCTTTCTGTTATTACGTCTGCTCTCACAGCAGTTTTAATATTAGGAGCTCTTCCTCGAACGGCTGTACGTTCTAGTTGGTATTTTATGTCTTTAACAAGATTTAAAAATGCAACTCTGAAAAGGGATGTAAATAATTCACCTGCTAGCTTCAATCTTTTGTTAGCGTAATGATCTTTATCATCAGGCTCGCGAAACCCTAAAGCTAGTTCCATAACCTTCTGAGCCATTTGTCCTAAATAATAAGCTTTTTTAATGCGGTCCTCCTCCGCATTTCCAACATGAGGTAATAGGTATCTATCTAAGACTTGAAGTGCTCTTCTAATACGATAATCCTTTGTTTGTCCTATCGCAACCCTCTTTCCTATATAGTCTAAAGAATTTTGTTGAGATTTTTCTGGATCCTTTAAAACTTGGATTTCAGAAGCTACATCAATGACGGGGATTAATTCTTTTTGAATATCTTCATTTTCGGAGATAGCTGCGAAGATTTCTCTATCTGAGTGTAAACCTAAGGCACGCATTAAGATCGCTAATGGAATTTTACCAGGGACAGAAGGAAAAGAAACTCTTAGGTTTCCATCTTTCTTTCTTTCTATTGTAACTGGTGCTCGAAAGCCACTTCTTGTGGAAAATACCTTTGCTTGGTGTGTAGCGCTGGAACTTCGGCTAGCTTCTTCAGCTAGAATTCTATTAGGGGCTAAATCCTCTTGTGTTACTAATACCCTCTCTGTTCCATTTATTATAAAATATCCACCCGGGTCAAGTGGATCTTCCCCTCTATTAATCAATTCTTGTTCAGATAAACTTTCCAAAGGGCAGCGGCAACTTTTTAACATAATGGGTATTTTACCAATATAAATGTCGAGTATTTCTTCTGCTTCTTCCCTTTGAGTTCGTTCATCAATAGTTATAGGAGTCATTTCTAAGGTAATATCCGCAGCATAACTTAGTTCCCGTATCCTAGCTTCAATAGGAGTAATCTCCATTGTAGCACCATCTGCTTCTCTTACTTTTGGAACCCCAACTTTTATTTTGCCAAAATTGATCTTAAATCCCGGAATATCAGGAATAACTTCACCCGATTCATCGACAATGCTTTGCATTTCTTCTTCAATAAAGTTATTGTAAGAATCGAGATGTTGGCGTACTAAGCCTTTTTCGTCAAATAAACTTTTTAAAACAACCCATTTATTGCTATTAGATAATTTTTCAGAACTCAATTTTAATTAACCTATTAGAACATTAATTTTAATAAAAGAAATTCACTAAACTTTTTCTTTTTTGACATAACGATAATAATCTATTTTTTTTACGGTCGTATGGGAATCACGAACAATTTTTACAATATCTCCCTCTTTTGCACCAATTGCTATCGAAACCGGGTCCTTTTCAAACATTTGAGGTAAATTAGAAATATTTATCTGATATTTCTCTAACAAAATTTGTGATTCTTCTTTTGTCAGAAGGTAATGTTTAGGGACTAGTTCATGAAGTAGAACATCTATTTTCCTTTTCTTAGTCAAAAAAAAAATCCTCTTTCCTCGCTAATTATTTCATAAAATATTCGATTTCTAAAAAATTTTACCATTTTTACTTACAATCTCTTTAGTTTTTCTATTTGGAAAATAGAAAAATAATAATAAATTATGTTAAATCTCTTGCATAACATTTAGATTGACATCAAGTAGAAAATCCAGTATCCCGATCTCCTAAAAGTCACCTTAATTATCTCAAACTTATCAGAAAGATTGTTGTTCAAATAGTTATATACATATTCTGCTCCCATTTTTTTTTTAATAACGAATTGAAATAACCCTTTAGGTTTTAAATATCTAGGGATGTTCTCACACAAAGTGAGAAATTCTCGCCTACCATTACGTAAGGGAGGATTTATATAAATCCCATCAAATTTGATATTTTTATTCTCAAAAGGCTTGAAATAACTTCCTTCTAAAACTATTGCTTTACCCGAACTTTCGGACAAGTTATATTTTATGTTTTCTCTTGCACACCAAAGCGCTCTTTTATTCACATCGGTTAAATACACGGTACTTTTAGGTGTCACCTGTGCTAATACAATCCCAATCGAGCCATATCCACATCCCAGATCAAGTAAAACGCACTGATTTTCTGGAATGATCATATGTTCGATAAAAACTTTTGTTCCTAAGTCTAGTTGTTTGAACGAGAATATTCCTGTCACCGTCTTGAAGAGATACAAGTGATGTTTCAGACTTTCTGGAACGGAATATATTTTAAGTCCGACATCAGGTAATTGAGTTGAATAGTGTTGGTTCTTTTTATCCATATCTGCTGAAGTTCTTCTTAATTAATTTTGATTTCATTCCACCGGGGATAAAATCCTCGTTCCATAAACACCTTATTAGTTTTAGCTATAATGCCCGACTTCGCCTTGTAAATCTTCATTGCATCCATTGTTGCTGTACCAAAACCAATTAGTTCGTTTTTGAGGGTCATGTATACAACTTGTAAATCTGATTTAATTCTTGCATCGATATAACAAACTCCTGCAGCCGCTAAATCGGCACCATGACATAACGCATCGACAGCTGTATCTCTCACGGAAATTTTAGGTAAGTGGGAAACGATTTTTTCCATAGGTGAAATCATTTTTCTTAAATAAAACTCTTCACCCTCATCTTTGTATAAAGAATAAGAATCTTTTAGATTTTGAAGGGTAATTAAACTCTCATCTTCTTTAAAATGCCCAACTCTAGTCCTTCTTAGTTCCAACATATGAGCTCCTGAACATAATGCTTCTCCTATGTCAAAACATAGTTTTCGAATGTAGGTTCCTGCTTCACATCCAACTTTAAATAAAACATGATTGTTATTCGCTTCAAGCACGCTAGCGTAATATATCTCCCTTATTCTTAATCTTCTTACTACTGACGATTTTATGGGAGGAGTTTGATAGATCTTGCCCGTAAATATTTTAAATACTTTTTCTATTTTTTTTATCATCACGGGTGCGTGTAAATACATAATTCCAACATATTCTTTACCGGCATACAATAATGCTGATAAAACGCGAGTAGCTTTACCGAGAGCACAAGGTAATACTCCCGTTACCTTTGGATCTAACGTTCCTCCGTGTCCTGCGTTATCAATTTCTAATATTTTACGTGCCCAAGAAACTACTTCGTGACTCGTTGGGCCACTAGGCTTGTCTAAGTTAATAACTCCATATTTTAAGAGATCTTCTATATCTCTCTTATGAGGATCGCACCCATAATCAACATTTGTTGTATCTTGAGACTTTACTATTAATTGCTCTGATTCATCAGAGGGTAATTTAAATTCTGAGTTGGGCATACAGTTTAATTTGAAAAAAACTTATTATGTTTGTTAATTTTTAGCAAAATTAATTTTTATCGTTATTATGTTTTAAAATTTTAGTAAAATTTAAAATTTCTTTTAAGGATTTAACTCAGAAACTATACCTATTATAGAAAAATACGGGCCATGTGGGAATTTCGCATTAATTCTTAACGAACGACTGTATCGAACCCACGACCTTCAGGTTAAAAGCCTGCTGCGCTACCTGCCTGCGCTAATGGCCCTAAATTAATACATTTTACTAAGATCATGTGTGATTTTTATAAGCATGATACATAAGTAAAATTGTAATATATCAAATCTAGAATAATTTATAACTTTTTCTGTAATCATGTATGTTGTATGTTTCTAGAGTGATTTCCTTAAGGAAATTATATAAAATGTTCATATCCTTGATCTTTTAGTTCAATCCTTTTACCTTCTTTTAAAAAATAAATTTTCTCCTCTGGAATAACTTTTCCAACCTTAATTAATTTCCCTCCTTTAGAAGCAATTAACTTTTGAGCAACTTTAAAGTTTTTTCTTTCAATTGTAAAAAGATGAATAAATTCCTCTCCACCGCTAAAAACTAGTTTTTCAAGCGATATCGGAAATTCTTTAGAATATTGTAAAGCATCTGGATGAATTAGGCTCTCACTTAATTCGATTTCAAAACCCAAATTAGGAATTGACATCTGTAAATCTTGTAAAGATTTCGATAAACCATCCGACGAATCAATACTAGCGGTTGCTAATTCGTTATCAGCTAAAATAATTCCTTCTATCCCCAAATCGTTTGGTTCTAATACACTTTTTATTGCTTCTTTATATTTTGAAAATTCTTCTAAAGGCCTTTTCCGGTTTAAAATTATATCAAACCCTATACCTGTTAGACCAAATTTATTGTTAATCGCAACTATATTACCAGGTCTTACGCCTTTTCGGAAAATTATTTTATTATGTTTCTTAAAACCAAATACAGTTGGATTTATGATAATTTCATTAGAAGAATTAATATCTCCTCCAAGATAATTTAAATTCCATACTTTTGAATAATCAACGATGCCTTCAATTAAATTTATAAAATCTAAGACTTTCAATTCTTCCGGGAGCCCTAAAGAAACAATTAGTCCCTCGGGTTTTACTCCTTTAACGACGAGATCACTAATATTCATGAGTACAGATTTTCGTCCCATCTGATAAAAATTCATTTGTACAGGAGCGTCAGTTGTGGCATTAAACATATCCGAGTTAAGAACTAGAATATCTTTCCTATCATCGATTTTAAAAAAAAAAGAATCGTCTCTGACTAATTCTTTACCCGTTTTTTTAAGAATTATATCTTCTATAATATGGATTAGTTTTACTTCTCCGATTGCACTAACGATATCGTTTTTATTCATTAGAAAATTTTATAATTTTTTAAAATTTATATTTAATATATTTAATTACTAGCCTTTGTGGCTTAGTCGTAGAGCAACTGATTCGTAAAATTAATTGATTCGAATCATCAGTAGATCGGGGGTTCAACTCCCCCCAAAGGCTCCATTTATACATCCTGCATTTCTATATACTTTTTAATAATTTGTAGAGCAAGCATTCTGAAAGCGTCATTTATGTTCTCTCCCGTTTTAGCAGATGTTTCCATGTAAGTTAGCATTAAATTTTTCGCTAAAGATTCTCCTTCTTCGCTTGATACAACTCTTTCTTCTTTTAAATCTATCTTATTTCCCACTAAAATAAGTGCGATATTAGGAGAAACTTTTTTAATCTCTTGGTTCCAATTTTTATCTATATTTTCAAAACTAGCTCGATTAGTTACATCATACACTAAAATTCCCGCTTCTGCATTCGCTAAATACGACATTCTAACCCGCTTGAATTGAGCTTGCCCTGCTAAATCCCAAATTATAAACCTAACGGTGCTATCAAGCTCTTTAAAGGTGCATTCCTTTTTCATAATTGATGTTCCTATAGTAGATTTATAATCTTTAGCAAAATCGTTTTCAACATATCGATGTACCATACTCGTCTTCCCTACAGCTCCATCTCCACCAAGAATTAATTTAAAAGCGTATTCCTTAGATTTAATTTTAACTTTTTGAACTTTATCTACTTTTCGCTGGATTTGGTTTCCACCAGCTTTTAAAACCAACTTCGGAATAACGGGACTAACTGGTCTTCCATCAAATATTCGCGCAATCTTTTCAGCTGCCAAATAAGCGTAAGGGAAAACCGCGTCTACTCCAGATAAAGAATCCAAAACAGTAACTAGAACAGCTTCTGGCCCGGATTCGCAGAATATGAATCTATATTCTTCAGTATCAAAAGTACCCGTCCCAAACGATCCTGAGCTAAATTCTTCCGTGATTCGAGTTAATACTGGTTCAACTAAAGCGCTTACTCCCTCAATAATTTCTTCATTAAGGGATTTTTCTGAAGAACCAGCTAAAGAATCCATGATCAAACCATCTCTGTTAACAACAAGCACAGCAATTAAATCTTCACCCAAGCTTTGTTTATACCATTGGAGTAGGGCCGTTAACTTTTTTGTATCAACCGACATTCTTTCACAACTCCGTTATTCTCATTAAATCAAATTCTAATCAAACCAATTATATAAGTATTTAAAACTTATGAATAAAAATTTTGTTAAATATGTACTTATAAGTTATGTAGAAATTTCTTCTGTTAATATAGTGCATACTTTAATTCACCATTATTTAATCAAAGAAAACAAAAAAAAAATTTTTTAATGATTCTATTCTTTAATGCTATTAAGTTCGAGAATATTAATAAAAAATATTCTGATTTTATTTATAAAATTTGCAGGAGTTGCCAAGCCTGGTCAACGGTGCTAGACCGAGGCTCTAGTCTCATAGGAGTTCGAGGGTTCGAATCCCTCCTCCTGCATTATTTATAAAATCAATAATCTACTTTAAACCTAAATTATGACGGAAATATAAAATATAAAACATAGATTAAAAAGTTGACAAGTATTGAGAAATTTATGAATACTATTTTAAGCCTAAATATAAATCATATAGATGCCACCTTGGATCATGTTAAGGCTTTAGCTTTTACTCGCTCGCTTTCTTCCACGGGAGAAACTAAAGCGGCTCTGTACATCAAAAATGAGATGAATGAGGAGAATATAGATTGCGCTATTAATTATTTCGCCTTTACTGGAGCTAAAAGGTTATTTATGAGACTTACTTACATAATTTTATTTACTTATATGATAGTTTTTCGTTTGCTATTAGTTATATTTGCTTACATTTCTATAAAGTACATTTCTCCACGCTTACGAGATTATTCGTTAGTAGGAAAGGAGGAATCAAAAAATGTAGTAGTAAAAATCAAATCCGCTAAAAAACAAGAGGAAGGCCCAGTTGTAATATTGTCCGCTCATTACGACACCTTTTCAGCAAGCCTTCCATATGGCTTACAAAAGGTGTTTTTCTTCTTATTTAGAATTATTATTATTCCGTATATGATGTTCGCTTTATTTATTGCAAACTTCTTTTTTCTCACTGAAAGAACGAAAGAAACGACTCAGTTGATACTTGTATTTACATTGATTGAATTCGCAATGACATCAATTATCTTTCTACTTATATACGATAACAACCGCTCTAAGGGCTCTGTTGATAACGCTAGTGGAGTTGCCGTTTTAATTGAGCTAGCAAAATTACTTAAAAAAAATCCCCTTGAAAATTACGATGTAATAATTTTGTGGAGTGGCGCTGAAGAATGGGGTTTAAAAGGGTCAAAAGCGTTTTGTAAGAAAAACCGCAAAGACTTTAAAACAAAATATGATTTAAATCGTTCTTTCAATATAAATGTAGATATGGTTGGATCATACATAGGACTTGAAACCACAAACTCATTACATTTAAGAAAACGGAAAGCTCCGTTTGACTTAAAAAGAAAACTTGAAGAAACAGCAAAGGAATTGAATACACCATTAATTGTTTCTAAAAAAATCTTTGGATCTAAAGCAGATCACATAACTTTTCAGAAATTTGCTAAAAAAACTAAAACATCATTTCAAGTGGCGTACATTCATACCGCAAAGGATTCTAAATTCATCCATTCTTCTAAAGATACACCTGATAGATGTTACGCTGAAAATTTGAATGGATGTTTAGATATCTGTTATGAAACGATAAAATCTATTGATTCTATGAATATTTCTTCAAAAGAAATTAGATAACTTTTGTTGCTTAATTTTAGGATTATTAGTAAGACTTTCAACATATTCTTTTATTAATTCCATTCTTTGAATTGTATACTCGTCTAAATTAAAGGTTTTACATAAATTTAAGGCTTTAGGGATGTATTTTTCGATGCCTCCTCGATTAACTGTCAGTATAACTTTGTTACCACATATTGGACACTTTCCCGCGTTTGAAAGTGGGGGCCGACTAAATTTTTCATTACATTTTACACATCTAAATTGTTGTACCGCAAATTTTCTCAAATTTCCTAAGATATCAGGGTTGAAATGAGTAGATAAAATCTTTTCAGCAACATTTTTCTCGTTGACAGCTTTTATTATCTTTGCAAGATATAACTGAGCGTCGATTTTTTCTTCCATAGTTGAATAAGTTTTATATGCCGTTGTTATAGGACCTTCGTTAATATCTCCAGTTGGAATATTAAAACCAAGATTTATGTATTGATTAGGAGTTCCTAATCGCTTTTTTACTAAATTCATTTTTTCTTCTATTTCTACCGGCATAATATATTTTTGAGTAGCCTCATAAAATTCTAAAGGGTATTTATAAAGAGTATCTAAATTATGAGCTTCGCTATCTATTTCATTAGGGTCTAACACGGAAGATATAACGAGAGTTGCGTCCATCCTTCCTCCGATTTTGTTTGGTAAATAATATCTAGAGAAATTTAAAAGCGGATCTAAAAGAAGCATTATTCCATCCTCATCCCCATCACAGTTGCGTCTCTTAGCAGCATGCCAAAATGGGTGGGCGTAAATCGATCGCGCAGGGCTAAAACCAATAATCCTTCCTACAATTCCAGCACTTGTATGAGGTGCCAATCCCACTACTAAATGCCCAATCAAATCTTCTCTATTCTTGACTTGGTAAAACTTATCCATTTTGTAAAACAATTCTAGTTCTTCGTCAATAAACTTAGCAATCTTAATGAAATAATTAGCAGAATCATCAGATAGTATGATGTCTTGCACTTGAAGTTCTAATATTTGATCAGGAGCGGTTAAATCATTATTTTTATAATCTTTTTTATATCCTAATTCTATTAATCTACCTACCGATGTCTTGATTTCTTTTGGTTTAAAATGAGTTAATGGGATATCAGTAGCATCGTAACGGATTTCAGCTGTTTTATAAACCATCAATCCGTTTTTAGCTCTAAGCATTCCTTTATCTAATGGTTCTGGAACTTTAAACTTATTCGTTAAACCAAGAATTCCTTTAAATTTACTTGGTAATGCTAGATTTAACGAGTTCGACACAGATTTGGCATAGTTTTTAATATTGAACGAAGCTTCTTTAGAAAAACTCAATAACCCCCCGCATTGATGACATTTTTCTTCGTTTTTGGGATAATATTTATTACAATTTAGACATATTTTCTGAAACTTTGTGTGGACTCCACATTTAGGACATAGGTTAAAAGGAGAAATTGTGTCACATTTAGGACATTTCTTTCTACAAATGTCAATCTTTACTTTTTCAAGTTCTAACGCTTTCTCTACGGATCTTGTGTTCCCCACCTTGGTACTAAGAGGAAATAAACTCTGAACTCCTTTCATGCTTTTTCTTTCGGATTTTTCAGGTCGTCCCATACGAGTACCCATGAAAAATGGAGCTTTATTTTTTATGGTTATAGAGGAAAATGTTGAAAAAAGAGTAAAAACATCATCATCTTTAGATAAATCGTGATCTTTTTTATTTTTCAAATCAAATATCGCTGTGAAGATTTCAGCTGTTGGATCGTCGAATAAAATATTAGTATCATTAATCGTATGAGAAACAAACGCTTTTTCTAAAATATCCTTCAATTCTTCAGTATTATTCAAACCGATTTTATTGCTACTCTTATCATAACCGGAAATTAAAGCTTCTCTTAGAATTAATAATTCTCCCCCTGAGATATTTCCCCAAAAGTCAATATACTTCGGATGAAGGGGTATATTGTAATTTTTCGCTATATCTAAAGCTTCTTTCGCAGAAGGAATATTATTAAAGGGATCTTCTATATATTTAACCAACTCTGCGCTAGAACCTTGTTGTTTTTGTATCGCTTCCTCTAATTCTAGCGCCCACCATTCTTCTACGTATCCCGAAGGAACTAATTTATGATTATTTTCAGAGAATTCACCAAACCCAAAAAGGATGTCTCCTAAAAATAAAATCTCTTCTATGTCTTGAAAGGACTCTTTTGCCATTTTTATGGTTGAAATTTTCAATACAGCCCCATTTTTCAGCTTTACAATAGGTGGTTCTATTGAGCTAACCGGACAGATACTAGCACTTTTTCCTGGTCGTTCAATTCTTAATTGCGTTCCAATAGCAATAAAATTGTCTAATAATGTCATTGTTATAGGATTTAAACCAGCTGCAGCTAATCCTGTGTTTCGAGATCTTCCATATCGAATTCTATGCCCACCAATTTCAGAAGGGTGACTAAATACAGGCCTCCCAGCTATAACATCAGACACAAATTTTGAATTAGGTGGAATTTTAACCTTACTGTTTTTATTTGTGGCGTCTAAATCAACTTTTTTTTCACTTTTCTGTGCGATGTCTTTCAGTTTTGCTAACCAATCCCAACCTTCCAAGTTCATACTTTTTGCTATTTTTAAAAGTTTTGGAGCTTTGAGAAGGATACCATCGTTTAAGACTAAACAAGCACCCCCTCTTATCTTATTTGTTTCGATTCTCGGTAGATTTCTAAAAGCAGAAACTTCTTCATCTTCAGTTGAATCTCCGTTAATTTCCACAGGAAGATGCTCCACAGCAAATCGTATCTCATCATTTGAGGATGGGTATTGTAAATGAACGCGTCTGTCGTAAAGTTTAACTTCTTCAACATATCTCCCAATTTCACCCTCAGTTGCTTCATATTTTGAAATATTTGACTTTTTTCTTACATAGTCCGCAATTAAAACACATAAGGCGGCTGTGGTTCCCCCTGCTGCCCTAATGGGTCCCGCAAAGTACAACGATAGATATTTATTATGGTGTCGATCCTCTCGGATTAAAATTTTGGATATTCCTTCAAGTGGAGCACTAACAACACCCATGGTTTTTATAGCAAGTCCAACTCGTATAGCTCTCTCAACTCTCTCTTCAAGTGAATTAATATTTCCAATTTTCTGTCCAAGAATGTCAGAAACTACTTGAAATACTATCTCATCTTCAGATTTACCTAGATTTTTTAAATTCCTTATTAATTTAGCTACTCCTAAAGGACCCACGAGTTTTTCAACTCTCCCCGCTAAATCTTTAGCTTGAGGAGATTCTACGAAGATTTCAGGATCTAACCCTTTTTGGCGAGCATTTTCAGCAATTTGGTAACACTCGTCTACATCGTTTTGTAAGTTAAAAAAATATTCCTCTGTCTCTTTGCTCATTTCTACCATAATATAACACGCTCTAAAACTACAAATATACTCTTAATGTAGAAAACTAGATACATATTTTAAATTCTAACTTCTAAAATAAAATATTTTATTAATAGGTTAGTTGAATATTATTATAAGAATTTGGGGAGATTTACAGTTTATAATGAAAGTATGAGAATAGATACACACTCCTAATACTTAAAAAAATTTGTTTGTTCTTTAATAATAAACAATTTAATTGTATCATCTCATAAATAATATAATTCTATTCCGGATAGAAGTAATTTGAAGCCCGAGATATCTGAACAGAAACAAGTAGTTCTAAAAAAGTTAGTTAATTCTGGTATTAATATCAGTCCCAAAATGTTAGAATGCGTGCTAAATCTTGAAAATCCTTCGAAAAACATAAATCTGCTTATTAAGGAGACTACTTTTATTCCCTCATTTAAAAGTCATTTAACGGAAACCATTATCCATGAAATATCAAACAAAGAATTACAAAAGACCCTAAAGCGAGCTTTCCCCAATTCCCCTTCTCTCCCTCCAAAAAATGGTGCTCAAAGTGAATCCACCGGTGTTCTAGACGAATCAATCGCGGAAAATGTCAAACCAGAATTTGATCCTGTAAAAACAGAACAAATGATCAAAACCTCTCTCCCTGAAGAAATAAACCAAGTTATTCCTAATTCATCGCTAATAAAAAAACCGCTAGTGTTAAAAAAAGAAGCTGGAATCCATGAATCGACCAATTCTGCTTTTAAATTTAGACCTGTCGCAAAGGATCATGATTTTCAAATTGAGATAATAAGCGATCCCACTGGGAAATTACATACCAATGGTGCATATGAAGATTTTTACGGATTAACACTTGATAAATACAATAAACTTAGAAACCTCATGAAAAAAAGACCCGAAGCTAATTCAGCAACGAATATTAATAATATTCATAGATTATCAAATAGCGTTGAAATCTCTACAATGGGTCTGGTAGAAAAGGTCCATCAGACAAAAAAAGGGAATTTTTTGCTGAGTTTAGAGGATTTAACTGGAAAAATTAGCGTTTTAATTCAAAATGATTCTAAAAATTTGGAGTATATCAATATTATTGAAAGAACTTTCAACGATCAGATGCTTTTTGTCAAAGGATCGTATAATCCTGGCGAAAACGGAAGAAAAGGAATAATTTTTGCCAATTATATCTCAAAAATCGATATTCCGACTAACTTTAGACCAAATCTGTCTCCTGATCCATTGTCTATTGCATTAATCTCAGACACTCACATTGGTAGTAAAGAATTTGAGGAAGATATATTTAAACGTTTTCTAAAATTCTTGAACGGGAAAAGTAATAATAAAATCTTGAGAGAAAATGCGGGTAGAATAAAATATCTCGTCATTAACGGCGATTTAATTGATGGGATCGGAATTTATCCAAACCAGAAAGAAGATTTAGTCTTATCAGATATATTTAAACAATTTAAAAAAGCCGCAGAATTATTAGCAGAAATTCCAGACTATATTAAGGTGTTTTATGTATCGGGCAATCACGAACCTGTCAGAAACGCAATACCTCGACCTGCAGTTCCAAAAAAATACTGTGAAGATTTAATTAATTTAGGTATTAAATGTTTGGGTAACCCTTCTCTTGTAAAAACACATAATGTTAATACGCTTATATATCATGGAGAAAGTATGCATGACATAAATAGATTAATCCACGACCTAGACATTAACAAACCCATTGAAACTATGAAGGAGTTCCTTATCTGTAGACATCTTGCCCCAGTTTTCGGTGAAAAGACACAACTGGCACCCATCGATAATGATTTACTTGTATTAAATAAAATTCCCGATATTTTTCATACAGGTCATATTCACATTAATGGAATGGGGAAATATCGGAATGTGACACTTGTTAATTCTGGATGTTTTCAAGCTCAAACTGATTTTATGAGAAGTTTCGGAATAATTCCTACTCCGGGTATTGTACCAATAATAGAACTTGATTCATTGAATTATTTCCAATTAGACTTTAAAAAAGTCTATTAAATTTATCTTACAAGCAAAAAAATAGGTGTTTTTAAATGAATTTCTCAATTCCAAGAAATAATAATTCTGAAATGACTCTATATATCTGGAAAATTATTGATCTTCCATATATAACTCCAAATGAATTAATTTACAAATTATCTTTCGATTTATTTCTCTTCTCCCCTAAGGAAGCAAAAATTTTCATTAAGAAGGCAATTCACAGTGGATTTTTAACAATAAATAATGATAACAAGCTTAGCTTATCAGAAGATTTAACTCTTGAATTAGAGAATTGGCATAAAAAAAGAAAAGTTGAAATTAAAAAGAAGATAAATAGTTCTGCCAGGGTAACCCAATATACTAAAAATTTTAAAAAAAATGGTTCGAATAAGTTCAATATTTTATTAAAAGCGTTTTTAGATGCAGGTACTATAAATAGAGCCGTGTTAGTATCAGATAGTGCGATTGTTATCAATATATTTGATCTTCATAGGAGAGTTATTAAAGCCGAAGTTAAAGGTTCTCAAAAAACTCCGTATATTATAGAAATATCCACTAATGAAAAAATCTTAAAACACGATTGTCACGATTTTGAAACCAAAAGAGCTCAAAATAAAAAATTCTGTAAACACTTAGTTAAATTATTTTTACTACTTAAAGAAAAGGATGAAAAAGAAGCAACTATATTTCTCGAAACTATTACTAAAGATATTAATAAATGGGATTTTGTTATCTAAATTAACTTTCTAAAAACGATATTTTTTATCTTAACTTTATCAGTTTGAAGTATTATAGGCTTATAGTCTAACAATCTATAGTCTTGAATTTTCTTAATTTGAGATAACACTCGTTCTACTAACCCAGGTTCTATATCAAGTTTAATAATTTTAGTGCGCCCGTAATGCCCCATTGATCTTGTATTAGCAGTAATTAATCCTGATAATGCCAATTCGTTAATATAATCACTGATCCTTCTGCGTGTTAATTGCTTCAAGCCCGGGATTTTATTTGAAAGTTCGGAGTGAACTTCATAAATATCTCCCGAAGTGATAATGTGATTTTTTGTAAATTTAGTTAACAAATAAATTGCTATTAGAGTTAATTGGGTTTGAAGGGGCATTGAAAAGATATATTCAACAATGTGGTCCTTATCTATATCCCTTTGAGCTTTTTCTACATGATTTTCCGTAATTTTCTTGCTTTGATTTCTTTCGGCAATTTCTCCCGCTTTTCTAAGTAATTGAAGAGCTTTTCTTGCATCACCATGTTCCTTGGCAGCGAGACCTGCACACAACTTTACTACGCCAATATCAATAATGTCTTCCTTAAAAGCAATTTCTACTCTTTGTTTGAGAATATCAGCCAATTGATTTGCGTTATAAGGATGGAAAACGATAGGTTCTTCTTCTTCTAAATTAGAAGTAACTCTTGAATCTAAGTACTCCATGAATCTCAACTTATTAGATATTCCAATAACACTTGTTCTACACAAGTCTAAGTTTTCATTGAGTCTCGTTAAATTATAAAGTATTTCATTTCCTCCTTTTTTTTCAATCAAAATATCGATTTCATCTAATACAAGAAAGCAAACGCTATTTTTGATTAATTGATCCAACAATCCAAGCAGTTTTTTCAGGATAATATCCTTAGGCAAACCGGTTGCAGGAATTTTCTCTTTTCCTACGATAGTGTTATAAATATGAGCCAAGATTCGGTATGGGGTCGACACTACTGTGCAATTGATATATACCCACCAAGGTGGATTGTTAGTGCAGTGTTGAGCTAATTTTTGCGAAATATAACGGACAGTTGCTGTTTTACCTGTACCTGTCATACCGTAGCACAAGAAATTAGGCGGTACATCTCCTTTTAATGCGCAAGCAGTTATGCCTGCAATCTTTTCTATTTCGGCATTTCGGTGCGGTAATTCGTCAGGAATGAATGAAGGTTCGAGCGCTTCCCTTTTCTTAAAAAGTGTTGGACCCTTTAAATAGTTTTTATAAAATTTATCAATATTGAAAGAATACATGTCTTTATTATTTTGATTCGTCAACACTTAATCCCACCATTCATAATATTTCCATTCGAAATGATCACTAGAATAATATTTCGATTCCGTGATATTTAAATTTGATTATTAATCGAAAAACTAATGAGAATATGTTAAAGCTTTAATATGGGGTTCTCATTTTATTCGATTTGCTACAATTAGATCGATAGTTTATAATATTATTGTCGGAACTTTAAAAGATAATTATTTAGGAAGCAATATTATTAAGGGTTTAGTAGTCCTAATTATATTTACCAAAATTTAATTTCAATCATAAACTAATCAAACTAATTCTCACAATTAAAAGGACTATTATGTCAACGCATAATAAAAAGGGAGATATTAATAAAAAAGATGTAAGGCTTGCGATTTTTTTTACAATCTTTTTTATTAGCTTACTTTTTTTTGACTTTCTGGTTATCTCTATCGTATTTACCTGGGCTGATTGGTTAGCAACTCTTATTTTTAGCGTACTTTTTATCGTTCCCGCGTATTTTTCAAACGCTGGAATGGTAATTGTTGGTGGCGGTAAACCTTTAGATCGGGGAAAATTTTGGCGCGATGGGCGAAGAATATTAGGAGATCACAAAACTATTTCTGGACTTGTCAAAGGCCCATTATATATTGGTATTCCATTAAGTTGCTGCTTATTTTTATTGTTTTTATTTTTATGGCCTGCCATACAACAGATTCCAATAGAAGGAGCTTCAGCTGGAGTGTATAAATTTTACTCTGAGATCTCTGATTACCAGTATTAT
The DNA here is from genome assembly GCA_019894735.1 of Promethearchaeota archaeon. Next base: position 51,540 of record JAGXOB010000001.1, read on the forward strand.
TTCATAGGTGGTCCGTTTCCGATTGGAATGCTGATGATAGTGTTTAGAATCGTATTTTGTTCCTATGGAGCCGCATTTGGGGATTTAGCAGGATCTTTTCTTAAAAGGCGCTTTGATATAAAAAGTGGAGCACCATTTTGGGTCGTAGATCAGTTAGATTTTGCTATAGGGGCTATTATTTTTGCTGTTATCCCTGCTATCTTTTTTCCGGGAATTTATTTTATCCCTGATGTTAATATTGTTGTTTTTCTCCTAATCCTAACGCCCTCTGTTAGTCTTATTGCTAATACAATTGCATATCTTGTAAACTTGAAAGAAGTTCCTTGGTAGGTTTTTTCATAAACATACAACTTCACATTTAATTTTTATTTGAAACCCTTGGTAATCTGCAAATGTAACGCAGCTTTCGAAGATAGTATTGATAGCTTTTATATAATCACCTTTACAACCAACTGCTATTCCTCGTTCTTCGTAGGAGAGAAACCCTACAATAATTACGATCTGTCCCGTATTCATATTTCTTTCTATTCTTATTCTATGAATATACGGATCTGGGAAAAACCCAAAAACTAAATTAACTAATACTACTTCTTCCCGAACAAGTACAATTCTCCTGTTTTGAATTTTTTTTCTTAAATATGGTAATTTTGATTTTGCTTCAAAATATTTTTCGTTATCAAGGAAGAAAAACACAATATCTTTAACAATAATAACATTTCTCGGAAAAATTTTCGTAGAATCGAAAAAAAAGTGAAAGAGCAAAAGTTCTCTATTTGAGAATTTCTTTTTTACGGTTAATTTTTGATAAAAAAGTAAATTATCGAACAATGAGTTATGAACTGTACTCAACATATAATTACAATTTCAGTTGTATCATTTTAAACTCCTAGGAAATTTAACTAAACAACAAAAAGTTTAATTTTAAACTAGACTATTTATAGTAATTCTATACTGAAAATAATACCCTTCGCATGAAAAAAGCCGGATATGAGTTTAGAGAGCATACTGCAGATGTTCAAGTAAGAAGTTGGGGGTCATCATTAGAAGAAGCCTTTTCACAAACAGCTTATAGTTTAATCGCAACAATAACACCGGACTTAAAAAAAATAACTCCTAAAATTAAAAAGACAATAACTGTTGAAGCTGAGGACAAAGAAGCCCTCTTGTTTGATTTTCTCTCTGAATTTTTGTATATTTTTGATGTAGATGAGCTTGTTTTTAGTCAAATATACGTATCAAAAATTGAAAAAATCAACGATAATTATAAGCTTCAAGCCACTCTAAAAGGTGAGAAATTTGATTTGGATAAACACGAAATAGGAATTGAAGTTAAAGCTATAACATATTCTTTCCTAAATATAGAAGAAACACACGAAAGCACCATAATAGATATAGTATTTGATATTTAATGTCGGATCAATTTTTAGATTTAAATCTAATAATACTTAATAGTGTCATATTTTGGATTACATTTTTTGTGAAAAAAAAATTAACCTTTTACAACCCCTATTGGTACTAACCTCACAATTTTTTCTACAATTCCAAGATCATGACTTACTTGTACTACTTGATCAATATCTTTATAAGCCCCTGGAGCTTCTTCAGCAATTATCTTAGGAGAAGCAGCTTTTACTAAGATTCCTCTCTCTTTTAAATCTTCTTGGATCTTCGTACCCCAATATTGTTTTGTAGCTTTAGACCTTGACATTACTCTACCAGATCCATGAGCGGTGGATCCAAAAGAAAGTTCCATCGCGTTTGGCCTTCCAACACATAAATAGGATGCTGATCCCATAGTACCAGGAATTAAAACAGGTTGACCAATACTTTTATAATCAACAGGTAGATCCGGATGTCCTGGTGGAAAAGCTCTAGTTGCTCCCTTTCTGTGAACATTTAATTTCATCTTTTTTCCTTCTACCTCATGTTCTTCGATTTTTAAAATATTATGGCATACACCATAAATCAAATTGAAATCCAGATCGTCTATACCCATTTTAAAATGCTCTTCAAAAGATTCTCTTAGCCAATGCGTAATTAATTGGCGATTATTAAAACCGAAATTTGCAGCACTTGCCATACTTTGTAAATATTTTACTGCTTCCGGAGTATCAGCAGGAACACACGCTAATTCGCGATCTGGAACTTTAATATTGTATTTTTTCATTGCTTGTTCAACATTTCGAAGAGAGTCAGTACAAACTTGATGACCAAGCGCTCGCGAACCAGTATGAACCATAACCGTTATTTGATTTTTATCAAAAATTCCTAACTTTTTAGCAATTGATTCGTTATAAATCTTATCTACTTTCTGGATTTCAAGAAAATGATTGCCACTTCCTAGTGAGCCCAATTGTTTCAATGCTCTTTGCTTAGCTTTTTGAGAAACTAATGAGGAATCAGCGTTTTTCAAAAATCCATTCTCTTCACAATGTTCGATATCTTCTTTAATTGCATAACCGTTGTCAAACGCCCAGTTCAACCCATTGTCCAAAACATCGTTTAACTCCGAGTATTCAATGCTTAATTTTCCTTTACTTCCCAAACCTGATGGAATATTCTTAAAAATCGTGTTTAACAAAGTTGGAATTGATTTCATCACATCTTTAAATTGAAGATTTGTTCTTAACAATCTCACGCCACAATTTATATCATAACCTACTCCTCCAGGTGAAATCATGCCTGTCTCGGCATCTGTTCCAGCAACCCCTCCTATACAAAATCCATAACCTTGATGAGCATCAGAGAGAGCGATAGCGTGCTTCATAATGCCTGGAAGACAGGCAACATTGCAAATTTGATCAAGAGTTCTGTCGTTTTTAATCTTTTCTAAAATATATTCGTTAGCATAAATGCGCACTGGCACTTTCATCTGAAATTTTTCAATTTTTCCTTCCACACGTGCCATTAATGCTTTTTGTGGAATTTCATAGATGTTTTCGGCAACTTTATTCACATTCATATTATCTGTAATAGTGATATCATTTTCATAAATCTTGTGATTAATCGTCTCAACGCGATTTTAATTAATAAATTGAGAAAAAAGTTAAATTGTGTTCTATATCTATCAATAAAACATTAAAAAACGAGCTAAAAAATGTGAAAAGGGTGTTTACTTAACATCGATAAACTTTAAAAGTCCTAAATCGTCCAAATCGTCAATGATGACATTAATCTCTGCCTTTGGTACGCCCGCTTCCTCGGCTATATCTGCTACTGTGTGAAAGCCATCAGCTAAATGCGCAATTTTATATTGTTCCTTGTTTAAGAAGCCTTGAATAATCACCTGAGAGGGAAGGCGCTTCGAAGTCCATGCGGGTTTCTGGTTCTGAACGTTTCGTAAATCTTCTTCCGAAAGTACTAAACCTTTCTTCTCAATTTGCTTCCGAGATTTGAGAAAATCCTTCTCAAATATCTTTAAAATAGGTAATTTTAGGGGAACCTCAGCAATTCTGCCATCTATTAGAACTTTATCTATCAATTGTTCAAATCCCTTAAAAATTCTAACATCCCCCGACCAATTTTTTATTATTTCACCAAAGTTTACCGTAAACTTATCAATGATATCACTTAAAGCTTTGTGTGTAATTTTAGCATCATCATTCTTGTCTGCTGCTGCCGTACACAATATCCCATCTTTAAAAACCAACAATAAATAGAAAATTTGCATATCTATTACCTTCAATTCACCTGATCCTTTCGAAAATTCCACTGAGAAATCTTTAAGTGCCGTTAAAAATCCAGATACAAGATCTTGATTAAATTCAATTGTTCCATACTTTCTATGAATAAGACAAATGCCCGTATACTGATGAATAAGGTAAACATTATGTAAAATAGTTCCTATAACACCTCTAAATGAGTATTTATTTGATAAGAAATACAATTAAGATATTTCTATTTATAATAACACTATAAATATTTATTAATTTGCTTTTAGGGAAAAATAAAAATCCTTAATGAGAGAAATTAAAATTTAGAGATGTATTTCTTTCAACAGACTCATTATTAATAGTAGTTTTATATCGATTTATTATCAAATAATAAGAAATTTATGTTTAAGAGGAAGAGTTGACTTCTTAAATAAATTGAAATTTATAATTGCATTATACTTAATTATTGAATACTAATAAGGGAATTAAATGGATAATTATACTTTTTTAGTTACTGTCCCAAATATTGAAGAGGGTAAAAATATAGCAAATATTTTGGTTGAAAGCAGGTTGGCGGCGTGCGTCAACATTATACAAAATGTGTTTTCAATTTATAGATGGAAAGGGAATATTGAAAGAGAAAATGAATTGTTATTAATTATTAAAACTACTGAAAAAAATTGCGATTTGATAATTCAAAAGGTAAAAGAAATTCATAGCTATTCGAATCCTGAATGTGTAGCTTTCAAAATCGAAAAAGGATCGGAAAATTATTTGGATTGGATTAGGGAAGTTGTAGATTAATGTGAATCTTGTATTTAAAATATTATGACATTTGACATCTTTCAAGTAGATTGGATTACAGTTGATATCATTATAATTGTATTACTAATTCTGCTGTTAATTGGAGTAAAGGTACTAAAAGAGATATATCGATGGAGATTTTTTTTTTCAAATGCTTCTACGATTCGAAGAGTTGATAAACATCCGGATATTAACGCTCAATTTTCTACTATTTTTATAAAAAAGTGCAGTTTGACTAAATCTACCGTTTCTCAGAAAGAAGATTTAACAAAACCGACAATTATTATCATAAGAAGATATCGAAAGCTTATGTTGTTGAAAGCACTTACAGAAGCGTTTTGTTCTTTTGGATACAGCGTAATAAGTGTGCGATTAAAATCTTTAGCTAGCAACAAAACGAATAAAATTGCTTTGGAAGTCGAGAAAGAGTTGCAACAAACATTTCCCGCTATTTTAAAGTTTTATAACCATGATATTGATATAATGATTCAAAATTATAATATTATTGAGTTTAATAAAAGAGTATTACCTTACAATCTCCTTTTAAGGGACTCAGCCTGTAAGAATCTGTTTTTAATCAATCCTCGCTTAAAACCTTACAATCAGGATTTATTAATGACTCTTTTAAAATATTCTAACAAATATCCTCAATTAATTACTATATTTAGCGAGAAACTAAATCCAATTTTAAAAAATAAGAAAGCTATAAAGATAGTGCTTAATAACGATACATTTAAAAACACAAAACATACTATAATTCAAAAATCCAAAAGCACATTCAAGTATTACGAAACAATACTTTTAAGTAAAATAATTAGATATATTGAGAAATAGTAAATGAGATAAAAGCGATTAATTCCTAATGTATGGAAACAAAATCTTAAGAGATCATTTTAATTCTGTCGTATATTCTAAAAATCACTTGAAGATCTTAGGGGAAAAAAGAGAACGCTCTAAAGTTTTACTGAACATGTTCGCTAAAGAGGGTTTGAACCCCTTTATATATGGCAGTATTGCTCGAGGTGATGTTCATAATGATAGTGATATAGATATTGTTATTGTACAATCAATTGCACCGTATCAAATAGAAATAATACTCGACAAAAATGGTTTCAAAAACTACTTTAGAGAAATTATTATGGCCACCCCTGCTGATACCCTGAAACTCTATATTTATCTAAACGAATTAGAAAGTTTAACTATTCCTTTATCTAAATTTGATAAAAGATCAAAAGAATTTTACGATTTTGGAGGGAAGATCAATCTAGACCAATTAAATAACAATATAAGAGTGCCTGGAATCGATAAGAGGTTAGTTTTAATTCAACCGACTGCTGAGGGATATGAAGAACATTCCATCATTGGAAACGAACATTTAGTTGCGAAGAAATTACAAGTTAGTATTGATTTAATTAATGAAAGAAAAAGAGTTCTTTTAAAAAGGGAAAAATTTGGAAAAACGGGTGTATTTCTAAAGAGACCGATCGAAATAAACGAAAGTACCGAAGATGTTTTAAAAAAATTAGCTAATAAAAAATCGATTGTGAGGAAAAAGTTGATATCTCGATGAGAGAACCAGTCATTGTAGAAACAAAAGCACACACATTTTATATAAAAAAAAAGGGAATATCTAAAGGATGTCAGCAATGTTTGAGGGGTACTAAAGCAGTATTATTCCTTAATGGTATCTGTCAGAATCCAAAACATTGTTGGTGGTATTGTCCGATTTCTGAAAAAAGAAAAGGAAAGAGAGATACGTACATAAATGAGATTCAAATATCTTCTAAAGAGCAGATTTTACACGAACTAAAAGCTATTAACGCCAAAGGGGTGAGTATAACAGGTGGAGATCCCTTATTTGAACCAAACCTTAAAAAAACGCTAGAATACATCAAATTTATTAAAAAAATTAAAGGCAGCAAGTTCCACATTCACCTATATACTAACGGCTTTAATTTTAACGAAGAGATTGCTCTAAAACTCGCTAGAGCTGGGTTAAACGAAATTAGGTTCAACCCATCGAAAGAAAATTGGAGTGTGATAAATTTCGCAGTAAACAAAGGCATGGTTGTAGGAGCGGAAGTTCCTGTAATTCCAGAAGTGGAATATTTAGACGATTTAAAACAATTTATAATTTACTTGAATAAAATTGGCGCAGATTTTATTAATTTGAATGAATTTGAATATTGCTCACCAAACAGTCAAAACCTTAAGGATCGAAATTTTAAGTTGGAGGTAGGTACGATAGCATCTGTAGAGAATAGTAAAAAATGTGCAATCCAGCTGGTAAAAGATATCGCTCCACTAGTTGATTTAAAGATCCACTTTTGTACAATTAGAGCTAAAGATTATTGGCAATTGAAAAAAAGATATTTAAGACGAGCAAAAACGATTAAATTGCCGTACGAACAAATTACGAGAGATGGCTTGTTATTATACGCTCAAATAGAAGGTGAGAAAATAGCTATTAAAGAGTTCTATACTATGTTATTAACAGAAATAAAAATACCTCAAAATTTCTTGGGTTTCAGTGAAACTAATATTAAATTGCCGATAACATTTGCGTTGGAGGATACTTTGATAAATTTATTAATTCAAAATAATTTAGAAGGATATATAATAGAAATGACCCCGTTTCGAGAAGAAGAATACCAACAAATAACTGAAAAAACACCTATTAAGTTATTTAAAGAAGAGATGGGTTAAATGAGAATTGACACCGTTACCGTTAAGGATTTAGGTGAAATTTACAATTTGGAAAGAAAGTTTTTCAAAAAAGACGCATTTTCTAAAGAGTTAATTCTTAATTTGATAATAAAGAATTTTTTTTTTTTTAAGCTCATAGACAACGAAATTTCAAATGACATTGTTGGGTTCATCGTTTTGATTCAAGATCGAGAAGGAAGAGTAAATTTGATTAATCTTTTAATCAAAAAAGGCGACCAAAATAAAGGTTACGGGACTTATCTGTTAAACTATACGATGAGTAAAGTCAAAGAAATGCATAAAATAAAAACGATTGTTTTGAATGTGAACTCCAAAAATAAAGTTGCAATAAAATTGTATCAGAAATTCAACTTTCGAATCGTTCAGAAAATAGAAAACTACTATCGGCAAAAAGAAAGTGCTTACTTAATGATTTTGAACATTTAATCTTTTTCTAAAAACCAAGACTTATAAATAAATTCTATTATAAATTTTGTATTGAGTGCATTAATAATGAGCTCAAAAAAGGAAAAAAAAAGGAAATATATTGACTGATTATGACGTCATTAGGTAACGAATTAAAAGATGAAATCAAAAAAGGTGTTACGCTCCAAAAGGTAGACGAGGAAGACATGAAACAACGCGAAGAAGAGAAAAAGAAACGAATGGAAGAATTAGAAAAAGTCAAAGAAGCCTTAGGAGCAAAAGATTAAATTTTTTGTGTTTTTCGTATTTTATTATTTTTTTCTTTATTTTTCGTCAGAAAGCAGACTTAGATACTATTTATCTTCTTGTTTATACTATACTTATTAATACACATTAATTATACAAATTTGAAATTGGGAGTTTGACACTGCAGTTGAAAATTCTGGAAATAGATACAAAAAATGAAATTGTATCATTAAGAACTGAAGATTTAAACGATTTATGGACGCTATATAACGTTATTGATAAAGATGATGAGGTATTAGCTAGAACTCACAGACGAATTGTATTAAAGGAAGGCTCTAAGGGAGAAAGAAAACAAATGACTCTGAAACTAAAGGTTGAATCTATCTCTTTTCACGAATTTACAAATAGATTAAGAGTAAAAGGGACAATATTAGAGGGACCTGAAGATTTCGTGACTTATGGAACATACCATACGCTCAATATAGAACCTGGACAAAAATTAACTATTAAAAAGGAAAAGTGGTTAAAGAGCGAAATAAAACGCCTTAAAAAATCATCTGCATTTGAGACAGATTTTAATATGTTAATGATAGCAATCGAAACAGGATTAGCTACTATAGCCCTTATAACAAACTTCAGTCATAATAGGATAGCTACAATTAAAAAAAACATACCGGGTAAAAGATACGAACAATCATATAGAAATAAAGCTTACGAAGAATTTTTTAGCGATGTAAGTGGAATTCTAAGCGAAAAGATAAAGAGCGTAAAAATAAATACCATAATAATTTGTGGTCCTGGAAGTACGAAGGATCGTTTTGATCAATATATTAAAGAAAAAGCCCAAATACATAATTTACCTAAAATTTATTGCATTCAAGCTGGTTCCGGAACGGAAAGTGCCATTTTAGAAACATTGAAATCGAAAGAATTACAAAGTTTAAAAGAAAATGTAAAAGTTTTACTGGAAACCGAGAAAATTGAAGAGATAATGCAATTATTTGCCACAAATTCCGACCTTATCGCCATTGGATTTGACGAGATTTCTAACGCAATTGAAAAAGGTGCCGTAAAAGAATTGTTTTGCGCCGATATTTTAATAAGGGGGGCTTTAAAAGAAAAGAAATTACAAATCGAGCGTATTTTAAATGGAGTTGAAAAGGTGGGGGGAATAATTCATATTTTAAGTAGTGAACACCCAACTGGACAGCAAATAATTGATTTAGGGTCTCTCGTTGCTATTTTAAGGTATAAAATTTAGAACTCCAAAACAAATAATTTGTGTCTCTAAAATGAATGAAGTTATTAAATACATCGACATTAAATCAGAAATACCCTTAATGGGTGTAGATTTTCTGGGTATAATTGATAGAGGGACAAATATTATCGAGCTTAAACCTCTGACTCAATGTAATTTACGATGTAAGTATTGTTTTGTCAGTTCTGGTGATTATAACACCAACTTTGTTGTTAACTCACAGTATCTCGTTGAAAAAGTCAAAGAACTCGCCAAAATAAAGGGGAATCACGATCTTGAAATTCACCTTGCTCCCTACGGTGAAATACTACTTTATAATGAATTATTTAATTTACTAAAAGACCTTTCAGAAATCAAAGGTATATCAACCATTTCAATGCAAAGCAATGGGTTGTTGCTTTCAAAAAAAATTATTGAAAAATTAAAAGAAACCGATCTTACAAGAATTAATATCAGCCTCAATAGCTTAAAAGAAGAAACTGACTGTTACTTATGTAATTGTACGCACTATGATGTGAACAAACTACTGAAAAATATATATACTCTATTGAAGGGAAACATTCAAGTTTTAGTTGCACCAGTTTGGTTTCCAGGAGAAAATGAAAAGGATATTGAAGATATAATAGAGTTAGTCCTCAAAATAAGAGGGGAGGGATTTTCTAAGCAACAAATTCAAATTGGCATCCAGAAATATTTAATTTATAAGACGGGTAGAACGCTAAAAAAAATTAAACCAAAATCGTGGGATTATTTTTATTTACAATTAACTCGGTTAGAAAAGAAATACGGGATAAAATTGAAACTTGGACCAAATGATTTTGGTATTCATAAGAGAACTCAAAGCTCCAATTTAGATCTTAAAAAAGACGACCTTATAAAAGCCAAAATCGTCTCAAGGGGAAGGTGGATGAACGAATGTATTGGAAGAATTAACGATAGTCATGGAATCAAAATTTTATTGAAAAAACCAATCGTCTTTTCTGAAGAACTAATTGGAAAAGTTATAGTAGCAAAAATTATTAAAGCAAACTATAGAGATAATATCCTAACTGCTTTATTTCCTTACAACTAATTAGCATTTAAAAAGGCTAAATATTATAATAATGAATTTACATAAGAATTATATCGAATATTACTATTAAAGAATTGATAATTAATTCGTTTTGTATAACTTTTTTCTTATCGTGATCAAGCAGAAATTAGTATTAGAGAGTTTTGTCGAAATAAAATAAATGAAGATTCTTTAGATATTATAACCAATCAATACAGTGTAAGAAAAAAAATGGATTTGTTTTTACATAACTTAGCATTTCATGCACTAATTGACGAATGGAGCGACGAACATTTATTTAGATATGCAACCAGCTTTGAAATCCTCAGTAAAGAAAATATAGATAATCGTATAAAATTTTTAAGTGATCCTGTACATGCTACAACTGCTTTTTCGTACTCAATAGGCCGTAATCTAATTATTGATAAATACAGTGAATTTCCCTCAATGGATAATTTTTTTGACCTTCTCACCAAACCAGTTCTTCCTTCTGATTTAATATAGAGTAATTTCTCCTTCTTTTTATAGGACTTTAAATAATTTTTTTGAATTAAATTATTGATTCAAAATAATAATAAAAGAAGTGAAGATAAATGCCTGGTCAAGCGGAAACATTTCCTTAATTAAATTTATTTACAAGTTATATTTTTTTCTTTTCTTTTTTCTTAAAACTTCAACGTCTGTTAGCGATATAATGAATTAAGGAGATTAACCAAGATAAATAAATATATAATGCTTAGGAATTGTCCGAAGAAGATGAATTCAATTCAATTAATTAATAAGAATTCTTGAACTCTCTATTATATTAAATATAGGTTATTTTGTTTAAGTATTAATGTGAGACATGCATAAATTCATTTGAAAGTTTAAGCTGATGTTTTCAATTTTATAGTGAACAATACTATTCATTAATTCGGGAACTAATTCATAAAACGCTTATATATTCTTTATTCTAGTTAATAACAAATTAATTTAGTGAAAGTAATAATGAATATTCAAAATAAAAGTACAAGTCCAAAAGAATGTTCTAGGATAGTTTACTCAGAAATCGATGTTAGATATTGGATAGAACAGTATAAAAATTATAAGAGTTTCATCAGAGTGCAAGATCATTTACGAGATGTGCGTAAAAATGTGCCTGGAATCTCAACTCTTAAAAATAGAATAAAAAAATTGATAGGAAAGGAAGAATACAAAAAACTTGTGAAAAAATATACTTACAATGATGCAAAAATAATTGTTACACAGATCGGTATTACTAAAACTGGAAAACCTGGAAAAATATTGTCTAATCCTGAGGAATTAAATGGCGTTAAATCAAAATTAAAAATCAAATGTGGAAAATGTAATCACTCTTGGACAGCTAGGTTAGATGCATTACTGCATAATAATAGTTGGTGTCCAAATTGTGCTGTAAAAGATCGTGTAGAAAATCAAAGAGGTTCAGTCAGAGATCATCAAAAAATAATAACGAAAAAAGATGGAAAATTGATCAAGGTTCAATACGAGGATACTAAAAAAAAACTATTCAATCAACGAGCAAGATTTGAAATTGAATGTAAAAACGGTCATAGATTTAATATCAATGGTAGCAATTTAAAACAGGGGAAATGGTGTAAGGAATGTAGCTACCGTATTATAGGTGAAAAAAATAGAGGATCGTTCCAACCTATTCAAAAACTTATTGAAAAAAGGGGTGGTCAATGCCTTACTAAACCAGAGGAATACAAAAACCAGCATCAAAAATTAAAAATTCAATGCAATAAAGACCACATATTTGAAAGAAGACCAACTAATCTAAAAAGAGGTGACTGGTGCCCTGTTTGTTCTCAAGGAAAATTTGAGAAAACCTGTCGGAGATTTTTCGAAGAAATGTTTCAAGACGAATTTCCAAAAGATAAACCAAAATGGTTAGTAAATTCTCGAGGAAATCAAATGGAATTAGATGGGCATAATAAAAGTTTAAACTTAGCATTTGAGGCTCAAGGAGAGCAGCATTATCGCGCCGTATCACACTTTAATCAGACATTAAAGGACCTAAAACATAGAATTGAAGATGATTCAACGAAATTAGAACTCTGTAAACAAAATAATGTAATTTTAATACAGGTACCTTATTATGTGCATCCTAATAAGTTACAACATTATATAACTGAAAAATTTGAACACCTTTCAAATAAAAAATTACCTATGATTCCGAAAATAGACTACAATAAATTTTACAATACTGAAGATAATCAAAAAAAGATGGATAATTTTTTATAGCTTGAATCTCCATTAATTATTTATCAGAAGGATTTATAATAATTATAATAATATATTTCAATATATAGGAGATTTACAAAGTCATGAGCCCTATAATTACGCATCAAGATGAGCTCGAACTCGCCAGTGCTGAGAAGGAGCTAGTCTCACAAATAAATAAATTAGCGAAAGCTCAGAGGGTATTAATCGATTCTCAAAAAAAATATGCTGATAATTTAAGAAAAGCAAATTTAGCCCGGGATATGTTAAATAGAACTTTTAGAGATGTATTGAAACAAATGCAAACTCTAGTAAGAGAGAGACGATCTAATATTAAAGAAGAGGAAGTAAAGTTTTTTCAAGATATTATTCACAAAAACGAGGAATATATCAATGTAAACAGTAAATACATTGATTCGATTAAAGATCTTGCTATAAAAAAAGATTATTTAGTGGAAAAAAAACATGAATTTGCATCAGCATTAAACGAAGTAGCAAATAAGCGAAGTGTGGTCATTAAAAAGGCCCTATCTGTTGAGAAAAAGAAGAACGATTTAATCGAAGGAGAAAAAATAAAAATCCTAGAATCCGAATTGAATGACCTTCAAAGAGATTTTGATCGTGCACGGGATGTATTACTAAAAAAAATTAGTCAATTTCTCGATGTTAAAAATGAAGTAGATGAACTCTGGGTTAATTTAAAAAACTCAGTAAATAAATCTAGTTGAAAGTAGTCTTTTTTTTTAATTTTTTTTTTTAATTCTTTTGTAATGTATGAGCTTAAATTTATTAAATAGTTCAAATATATACTTATTAGAAAATTGATAGGATAAATCGTCATAATTAAAATAGAGAGAGTAAAATGGCAGAAGAATTCGCAAATTTCATGCAAGAGACTAAAAAGGCTCCACTTGAAGAGAAATTGAACGCTTTTGGAGATATCGTTGAAAGGATGATGTCTGTAATCCTTAGGATACCAGATTTAGTAGATCAGTCTTTAGCAGGCGTCGGACAAAGAATAGCAGCATTAGAATCACGAATTACTACTATGAATAATGAAGTTTCCGCGTTAAGAACAAGGGGAACCGGAGCATCTCCAGTTATTGCATCGCCTTCAGCACCTGCTAGTGCACCACCGCCATCGGCTGGACCCCCTGGCGGACCCCCTGGCGGACCACCGCCCCCACCTGGAGGACCTGGGGCAGCGCGTCCTGCAAGCCCAGTGAGCTTGAGAGGTGCTATAATGGGTGAATTAAAGCAATTATTTTCAAAAAGAGCCCAGTCAGGATAGTAACACTAATTTTAATTTAAATTAAATGTAATTTGCTATGCTAAATTATAGTTTCTTTGATTAATTTTTAATTATTCAATTAACTTTCTTAATTTCTTATCAAAAGATTTGATGAAATCAATTAAAATTAAAATTAAAAAACGAATATATCAATATAAGAAATTATTTGTTTTAACTTGGTATATTCAGTGCAACAATCATTAGATAAAGACCCAGGAGTCACTCAAGTAAAAATAGCTCATGATTTTCAAAAACAAATATTAGAAATCCCATCTCTCATTAGAGTCCTAAACAACTACTATTACAATAAATCTGTCCTCCAAACGAACTTGAAACCTTTAGCGCTAAAAAGGTTTAAAGAGGGCCTAAAAACAATAGAAAAGGATAACGATTGGCTCAATACTCTTCCTACTACTTTAAACATCTTAAGTGAGGATATTCTACATAAAAGAGACATTTTTCGATTTCCTGATAGCATAATATTATTTGAAGCTTGGATGAATTTGGGATTTAACGCGCTGTATCCTAGATTAGCACTTCATTATAAATTTCCCGGACTCCTAAAAGGTGAAAAAACAAGACACGTGTTCCAATTTACATTTTCTACATCTCGAGGTTTTGGATTCCCAATTTATTTTGGACCAGAATTTTATGGGTATTTATTGACTATTGGTAAAATATTAGAACCCTTGTTTAAATGGAGCCATACAATTTGTCATAGAGCTAATCAAGCGATTTTTTTAGTCGGTAAGAAATACGGGATTAAAAGGCATCATCCCGGAGAATTTGAATCAGTAATTATTTCAGAATACGAAAATAATATGTTTAAAGGAACCGACACTCTTTTACATGGTTACTTTACCCAAGATCCCAAAAAACTAGGTGTGTATTCAAATTTAGATGAAACTTTGGAAAATATTATGTTTTCTTATTCTATTGGAGATCACGCAATGAATATAGAAAAAAGAGTCCAGAAACCGTCAATAAACATACCTCTAATGACTCACGACTACATTGTTAAAAAGTATAATGTCAATTTCTATAAATATTTAAAGAATCTAATAGCTATAAAAAACCTATTAATCAAGAAGATTTTACTATATAAAAAGCAAAGAAAAGAGTATATCAGCAATTTAAAAAGAATAGAAAGAATTAAATTTAGAATTGATCAATCTAAAACTTTTTCTGTTCCCAGCTTGAAACTTTCTCAGAGATATTCTAAGATTCAAGAATATTCGCTTCATGTTAAACTTATGGAACGACTTATGGAAATGTTATGGACCTCACCATTATATACCCATACTATTCATTACCCTATAAAGGAGGAATTTGATCCTCAAAAAACTTCAGAAAATAGAGACATTACCAATTTTGAAAATACATCAATAGATTCAATTTTTTTACTCTATATAACACATTTTGAGAAAAATAACGATTTTATTTTTAAAGAATTAGATGTTTTAAATGAACTAGAAAATCTTAGGGATATTATGGGAACTATGTGGCTATATTTTAAAGAAAAGCATTTTAATTATGCTTTAAAAAAATTAAACACACTTTCAACATTATCGTTAGATAATTACGATTATAATAAGATCGTAAACGAATATATAAACAACCTTGTACCAATTTTTTCAATTTATGAAATTTTCAATAGATCTCTTTCAGAATCTGTTTATCCCGAATCTATTCCCCAAACTAAACGATTAGGGGCTTATTTGGCAAGTATTCTCACTTCGAGGTTTAATCCTTTTGGTGTGAATTTAATGAATCTTTTTAATAAACTAGCGTTTTATAATTGGAGCTATTTCATTTTAAAAAGAAAGCTTAATCGAACTCGCTTCTTTAATACCCTCTTTAAACTTCCTATATGGAAGTATATCCCTCAGAATATTGTAAAAAAAATATTAGACTCTGAATTTTAAAAACATCTTAAAAACGAGGAATTGAATAATTTAAAATTCAAGAAAGCCAGGGTCATCAAAAATATCTTCAATTTTCTTTTCTTTTTTCATATCGCTTTCTTCGTGTTCTGTAAATAAAGATTCATCGTCAGTTTTAATTCCCTTTTCTAATTCTAACGTATCTAATTGAAGTAATGCGTCTTTTTCTAGCCTTTTATATTCTTCCGCTTTAATTTTCCATTTATTTACTTCATCGAGATTAACATTATCTTCGTCTTCTAAGGCTTCAGCAGCTTTAGCTTTACAAATATCAGTCAAAATTGAAAAAGATAAAGCTAATTCCCCCCATTCGTTCTTTTTTTTTAGCTTCTCGATTCGCTTTTCTAATCTCTGAAGTTCTTGATCGGCATAATGGATATCGATAAAATCTCCAAAAGCATCAACAGGTTCTGATATCGAATTAACAAGAACATCCTTCGTTAAACCGCAATGGCCACATTTTACAGTAGCAATCGCGCTCTTTCTAATATTTTCCACTTTGACAGACTTTTCACCACAATTTGGGCAGGTGAAAATCTTTGGTACTTTCTTAACTCTTTTGTAAGATTGTTGCTTTCTTTTTCTTCTTCCCATCGAAATTCAAGCTCTAAACATTTTTGTTTTATTTATTGAGTTCCTCATTAAATAAATAATTAGAAATCAAAACTAAAAAATTTTCGCTTTTTTGATTGTAGAATAGAGGAAACCGAAAGATTTTTTAGGAATGATTAATTAATTCACTTACTCTTTTTAGCTGAAATAAATGATTGATTATTATTAATGTAAGAGGATTTTAGGTATGGAACATACGAATTTATCAATTGAAAATGATAAAAATTTGATAGAGAAGGTTCTTGATGATGTTGATATGAGATATATCGTTTTATTTCTCTACGTCATTAGAAACGACTTATTTAGAGATATAAGCGACCCAAAATTAATTGAATCGTATGAAAAAGTCTTAATATTAGATGAAATATTTAAAAATAATATCTTAAACTTCTGGAATAATGAATTCACTGAAGTAGCTGTTGATTTAGGTTTATTTAAAAACATTCGAAGTATGAGAGAATTTCAACAAAAAGAGGAAGACTTTATAATCCGATTAGGAGAAGAAACAGTAACTATAGAAAATGATACAATATCAGTACCAGACCATACATTATTCTTAATTATAAATAAAAAATTTAAGTTTCTAACAAGGCGGAATTTTAACTCTGCTTTAATAAAACTAAAGGGTGTAAGGTGCGAGACGAGTAACACTATCCACTCGTTTGTCTCTGAAATTGGAGATCATGATTATACAATACCTGATGATATTTATTACATATTAGACCAATACGGAAATATTTATCAAGCGATTAAAATTGAAATTACAATCGAAGGTATTCATCAAAGATATTTGGAAATACAAGAAAAAATTGACGAATTTATCGATATTTTTGACCCTAAATTAAGAACAAAACCGGTTTTAAATAAAGTTCATGAAGCCATAAAGAACAATAAAGATGTTATCAAACACTTGAAAGAAGAAAAAATAGAGCTCCCTGATAAATTTGTCTATCATGAAATTGATATCGAAAGTTCAATTTTTAAATCTTGGAATTCAAAAATGTTGTTATTATTGAATTATTCATTTCAGATGAAGCAAATAGCAAATAAAATATTAGAAATTAAGAAAAAATATTCAGGAAAGGGCAAAACATTCAATTATCTTGAATTTATTGAGGAAGTGTCTTTTAATGAAGATAATATTGTCAATACTATTCAAGGTACCCTAATTAAGCTTAGAGAAGAGTTAATAGATGTTAATAACGAAATTGAAAAATTAACAAAAAAAGAATTAAAATTATTAAATTTAGATTTTGAAAGGTACTTGATAACTTGTCGTGATGATTAAATTTGAAATGTACAGCTTGTAATGTCGAAATGGAACCTTTGGTTCCCGGAATTTTCCAATGTCCTCAATGTAAAAAAATACAAAAGCAAAGAGATGATACCGTTGAGGAAGATGAGCAAAAACAAGTAGATCATGGGCAATTTCTTGACGGAGAATATTTTCATAAGAACGCAAGTCTCAATAAAAAATATGAAATATGTGAGAAGGGGATAATTATAAATAAATCTGAAACGCGTTTATTAGCTACTTTGATTTGCCATAGTGCTTATTTAAAAGATGAAAAATATGTAAGATTGTCATGGTGGAAAAGTTTTCAGCATGCTGGTATGTTTAAAATCTACGATAAAGATGTTTTAAAAAATGTTATTACAGTTTTAGAAAAAATTAATAAAAGCTTCGACGACATTTGGACATGGAGTGGAAAATTTGGGAAACAAGAAACTAAATCAAAAGAAATCCTAGAAAAAGAGAAATATTTAGATCTTCTCAAATATCGAATAATCGAAAATCGAACTTGCCCAAAATGTCAGAAAAAAATGAATAAAGAGAAGTCTCATTATGAGTGCCAACATTGTGGTGAAATTGTCATCCTTGAAGGCTACAATCAACCTATCTTTAATATATCTTCTGATGAGCTCGATCTAACTTTTCAAAGTAACTTCCCTATTAATTATTATATGCCTGTTAGCGGCATTACAGTGAAATGGCTAATGGGAGAATGGAAAGCTTTAGCAGTTATCCATTCTAAAGATAACCCCAATAAAAAATGGCTCAGATTTTATTGGTGGATGAGGGATTTAAATAATATTCTAAAATATGGGCAAAGAGAGATAGGAGAAGGTACACAAATGGGCTGGAAAACACAAAGAGGAATAGCTTCTCCAAATATTTATGACAAAAAGCTTATTACTCCTTTAATTACAGCGTTAAAAAAAATAAAAGCAGAATTAGATTGGTAGATAAAAAAAAATAGGATCTTCGGTGAAAAAAATGGAAAATAATCAAGATAGTACTTGGAATGGGTTACTCCAAAACTTTGAAACAGGCTTAGAAAAAGCCATCGAAGAATTAGAAAAAAGAGATGTAGAAAGCATTCCAGGAGCAAAAGAAGCTCTAATTCAAAGATTAAAAAATATGAAGCTTCATTTTCCCAAGAATAATGGTGAAATATTTCTAAAATCGATTAACGATACAATCCAAAATGCTTTTTTTCCAAATACAAAGGATTTTGCTGAAGCTTTTGAAAAAATAATAAAATCTAGAACTCACGAACAAGATTTCATCATAAATGAGTTATTAAATGGTTTTGTAACTTCAAAAGCGAAAGTAATTGCTTCAGGAACTCAAGGACCTATAATAGATAGGATGGTAGAAGCTTTTAGCAAAAGAAATGACTTTCATATTGTCGATCATCAGTTTTATGCTATGTTTGGAGATCCTAATAAACCTCGTCATTATATTAAAAATCAGCTTGAAGAACTTGCTGAATTGTTTGGTTTAATTTCAAGAGAACTCGTAGTTGAAAAAGATATTAGGAGAAGTGAAGAAAAAGTATACACATTTTATACCTTTCCTGAAAGTATTATTAAAATTCTTAAAGAAAAATACTTAATCATTGATGAAGAATTAGGATATGCCTACGTGTCTGAAGCTTTCGATAGAAATGTGTTCATATGTATGTTTTTAGCAAATATCGCAATTAATAGAGATAACCTTGATAAAATTGGAGGTTCCTACACTCTAAACGGCATCTCAGCAATTTTTGCTTTAATTCTATTATTGAGCTTTTTACCTAAATTATCCCTCGATGAAACTAGCCCTATACTTAATGATCCCACCTACGATCCAGATAGCATGAGCGTGATTCCGAAATCGTGGATGATGAGACAAGTTTTAGAACCTCTCTTCGAACCTTTAATTAAAATTATCGCTTATAGGCTAGGAGGAGGTTTGTGGTTATCAAAAATAATAGATTCTGAAATAAATAAAAAAATTCATAACCAAATTCGCTTTTTAATTAAGGATGTTAATAAGTGGGTATTAGGGCAATTAATTAGAGTAGAGATTCCTATTTTCGTGGAAATTTCAAATATCTTCACAGAAATTTTAATAGGATATAACGATAGTTCAAATGAATGATATTTTTGGTGAAATTTATGAGTTATAAAAAAAAGGCAACAAGAAACGTGAAACCTGGGAGAAAGAGGGAGAAATGGACTGATATCTTGCCTAGATATCTTACTTTTTTAACTCATATGCGACCTATTCTCAGAGAAACAAGGAGAATAATTATTGATCTAGATGCAGATCTTCTGTTAGATACTGAAATTTTGGATAAAATTCGAGAAGAAGAAGAAAAAAGAAATATAAGGAAGGTTAGGGCTTTATCAGAATTTTCTGCAATGTATAGATCTAACATATACGAAATCATAAAAGATTTTTTAGTAAAATATAGGGATCGTATCCCAATCCTTGATATCAAAGATTATATCATCGAGTTTTTATACGAATCCGTAGGTGCACTTAATGTGTTACAGCACATTACTAATCCAGACGAACAAAATTTAGAAAAAACGTACTTGTATGTTTTAGTTAAATTCATTGAAGAAAAACTGCTCCCTCGAGGAAGGAATTTAAAAGTAATATATGAAAAATTATTAGAAGTATCACCTGATTTGTACGATTGTCAAAGACATATACTCCAACCTCATACATATTATCGAGAAAAATTAGAAGATTCAGATTCATTTGAAATTCCTGGAATTTCTCCAAAGGTTTATCAAGTTTTTAATAACATAACTTCTCTTTTTAACCTTGATCCAAATTTTGGAGATTTCCCCGAAAGAGAAAATCAGGAGCTCCCAATGATTTTAAAAGCTGATATTTTTACTCCCTACATAGATTCCGTTGCTAATGCAGAAGAAGAAGCTATAGATCAAATTTCTGAACGCATTGGACTTCGAATTATAGATGACATTTTTCTCGCTCCAAGAGAAAATTTAGTAGAAATATTATTAGAAAATAATTTCATACGTAGCACTACACAATCCGACGGAGTAACAAGATTATTACCGCAATTGAGCAACGAAACGTTTTATTTATATTATTTGGCATTCGCTTCCCAAAGAAGAGGTTTTTTGTCAAAGGAATTAATAAACTGGATTTCAATGAATTTTGCTTTTTTAATTTACATGGGGATTTTAAAATGGAAATTATCAGATCAAAACATTTTTTATCCCATTTTCAAAGATTTACAAACAAATGAGAAAATTCTACCCTACTTAATGAAGCTCATCTGTTTTCCTAATTATTTAGGTTTAGATAAGATGAAAATTAGAGATTCCCCACAGTATAGAAAAGAAATTTTTAACTTTATAGGTTCTCAATTTGATAATCTTAAAGATTTTATTAATGAAATAGCAATCTATTGTGAAAAATTTGATAAAGAAAGAAAAAATTAATAAATTACAATAAAATGAGTTGAGAAAAATTAATAGTTCGAAAGAAAAAGTGGAAGATGACATAACATATACAGACGATGTTATTAAAAATCGGATAGGAAAATATGGAGCAGTGTATTTTCCTTCCAATATTCAAGAATCCATTGAAGACATCTTAGGTAATGAGACCAAAAAAGAAATTCTACATGACTTCTTTAAGGCATTAAAGAAATATCATGAATTTGCTCAACAGTTAAAAGGGTCAAAACTTAATCCCAGCTTAACTGTACTTTTATATGGACCACCTGGAACTGGTAAAACTTCTCTTACTCGAGGATATGCAAAAGAGTATGATATACCTTTATGCGTGGTTGAAACTGATAGACTTGTATCTCCATTGCTTGGGGATACTATTAAACAAATTAGAAATGTGGTAGAATTAGCGGCTGAAATTGCTAAAGAAAGGGGAACATTTATACTATTTTTTGATGAAATTGATGCAATCGGGTCTGAACGATCAAATATTCATGAAGTTGGCGAAATAAAACGCGCTGTTATTTCTTTTTTGCAAGTTATTGATCGAATAAATTATGAAGGAGTACCATTAGCTATTTTTGGAGCTACAAATCATCAAAATCAATTAGACTCTGCTATTTGGAGACGGTTCACCTTCCATTTTAGTTTTGAATTCCCTAATTATCATTTAAGAAAAAAAATTATTGAATCGTTCCTTAATAAAGTTAAAAATGCAAAAATAGGGGTTGACGAATCAATATACACTAATTTAAATGATGAATACGGAAGAATTCAGGGGGTCAGTAATGACTTAGCGCGAAAATTAGGTTATACCGTCTCTGAGTTTGAAGGGAATATCTTATGGGACGAAATTCGAAAAAAACATAAGATCAAAGGCCTACTTGAATTATCCAAAGGGTATTCGGGCTCAGATATAGAACGGGGTACAAAAGTTTCTCTATTGAAAGCTATTAATACCGAACGTTTAACTTATGACCTTTTCTATAATTCGCTAAAGTTAGTAGGAGGCACAGCAATCCATGTAGAAAGACAAGATATACTAAGCGATAAGAAGAATAGGAATCTAAACTCTAAAAGGACAGAAAATAATCGATCTAAATTAACTAGTCCACCAGAGATATAACACTGTGATATAATAAAATTGGTATTAAAATATTTTTTAGACAAAAATGATGGAAAATCAGTTATTTAATCTTAAAAAAATTAGAGAATTAACTTCTCCCGTTGAAGACCTTCAAGGTAAAGTTAGTCAAATAGCTAATCTCGTTAATCAATTTGAATCAGAAAAGTTAAATATTTCCCAACTTGCCGAAAACGAATCCTTTCTTAATCAAATAACAAATGCAACAACTATCTTAGAAAGTATCAATAAACAATTAAAAGTAATCTTCACCAATAACATAAACGAATTTCTTCACCTTAAAGATAAACTTACTAATAAATATAAGACTGATATAAAAAATAATCTAAAAATTATTGATTTAAACAAAAATTACGCAATGGAAATAGGTCAGTTTTTAATAGAAAAGAGAAATATCAGTAAAATCATGACTCAAATATCATATACTCCTTCCATTAGCATAAAACAATGGTTAGAATTAATTGACGCCTTAAATCAAAATACTCTTTTTTTAAGCTCTGCTGAAAAACTTCAAAATAGTTTTCAAACAATTGTGAAAAATCGTTTAGATTCCGAATTAAAGAAAATACCCGTTAATACTCCTTCTTCTATTATTCAAGAGTTTGAACGGCAATTTAATATAAATCACAATTTAACTTACGAAAAATTTCTAAAAACGATTGATAGAAAACTGACTGAAGAAGAATTACAAGGCAAAAAAGAAAGATTAATTAAGAGTAAACAAAAACAAGAAATTGAAGAATTAAAAAAAAAGCAAGAAGAACAAACAGAATCTTATGAAAGCTATTTGAAATTATCAGAAAAAGAATTTGAAAGAAAATTACGAAGAGGAAAGAGAGAAAAGTTAATCGATGTAAAAGAAGATGAAAATCTAAAGAAATTAGAACTCACGGACGAAGTTTCAGAAAAAATTGAAAAGTTTAAAATGAAATTTGATAAGAAATCTAATGAAAACTATTTGTTAAAAGAAGAAATTGACGAGGACCCAATAAAGGTAATCAGGGAAAGAAAAAAAAAGAAAGATAAAGAATATAAAGAGTTTACAGATCATTTTGAATCTGATTAATAAAGAAAACGATGTGAATCTATCTATTAGCCCGAAAAATCTTGAACTAGACATTGGACTGAAGAAAATTACGATAAAAGATAGATTTACTTTAATTTTGGGCAAGTTTAAAGGTGAATTATTTCAAGAATATCAAAATCGAGATTTTATACAAATTATAGAAAAATTTGATTTAATTCCTGCGAAGAAATTAATTAACTATTTCCAAAATCAATCAGATGAATTAAAAAATTTAGATAATTCTCTTAAAATATTAGAACTTCTAACTAAATATAGGGAAATAGTGGAATACAATTTGGACATATTTGCAAAATTCAACAAAATTATTGAAATTAGCATATCGACATTTAGATGCGTTTATTTATCAGAAAGAAAAAATCAACTTATATCGGAATTAGAATTAGCAAAAAAACACAAAAAATCTAGTGAATTATCTGTGATTGTAGACCTGATTAATAAGTTAAATGAATCCATTAAAACCAATCAGATAAAATTAAATTATATAAAAGAAGATTATTATCAACGTAAAAATCAAATAGAACAAAAAAGAGGAACCCTAACTAGTTTTGAAGAAAATATAACAGAACTAAATAAAATTAAAAAATTGTGTTTTAGCCAAATTAATAGAATTACTCGACAAATCGAAGGTTCAGCTAATAATCAAGATAACGACTCTATGCTAAAATTGGGTATTGGTAATGATCTGTCTAACGCAGAGAAGATTAGAGCACTCCAGAAAAAGGCAAAGGACACTCAATATGAAATTAATCAAATTAAAGCAAGATCCAAGCAGGTAAAAGAAGAACTAGAGAAATTAGCACCTCACTACAATATTTACAAAAATGACTATGAGGGAATCTTAGAATCAGTTAAAAACGATGAGAATCGAATTAGAATGCTGCAAATTGAATACGAAAAAGAAATTAATACCAACAGTGAAACTCAAATTGAAGAGATTAAAGATTTGTTAGAAAATCCAGTGAGACCTTTATTAGAAATTGAAGACGAAATTTCAAGAATTAATTCGGAGTTAGAAGCAATTTCGATTCCAGATGATTTTTTTAGCGTTGAAAATCCTAGCAATCTAGGGGTAATCATTGAGAATTTGAGAGAAATAGATGTCATCCTAAGAAGTAACGATAAGAAAATTAGCATATATAGGAATGAAGAAGAAATTTCAAAAATCTTTGAGAAATATAATGCTTTTGAGAGCGTTATTAAAGATCTTGAAGGAATAGTAAATACTTTTTTAAAAAAAATTAACCTTGAAATGAAGTTTATCCTCGTTATCAACGATACCAATACAGCTCTTTTTCTAAAAACATTTTTTACTAGAAATAGCAAAGAGAAAGCAAATTTTGAAGGTCTAACTACCCCTGAAAAAATTTTTTTTATTATTAGTTTTTTTATCTCAACTGGAGTGATTCTTGGGCATGATAATATTTTTTTCTCAAACCTGTTTATTCCTAACATTTACAATAAAGCGGGTTCCATTTATAGAACTATTAGACGAATTATTCCCATATTTGAAACAAACGATAAATTGACTAAGTATAAATTAATTTTTCTTTTGTCGAATCTAGAATTGAAAAAAGAGATTAACAACATTAAGCTGATAAAAGTATAAAAAAGAGGATAAGAATTAATATGGAAAATGTAAACTTTGAAGAAACTGTAAAAAATATTGCAAAAATTGTGTTAACTAGCCCTCAAAAAATGATTAGAGAGGAAGATCTTAGGATTTTAAGTAAAACTTTCGAATTTGAAGAAATATTAAGCGCGGTATATTTAAACTTACAAAATATTGGTTTTGAATTTATTAAATCGAAGTTTTTGGATCAGGTTTATTATGTTTTAACATCTGAGGGTAAAGATGATAAAGTAACACCCTCTCAATATGGGACTTTAGCTTTGATTCTGGCGCTCAGTAAAGAAATAGATGAAAATTTAGAAATTAAATACTTAGAGGAGATTTTTAAGGAAGTTTGGACCTCCGATGTAGATTTTTTAATCAAGAACGATTATTTAAGAAGATTTGAAGATCAAAAAATACTCCGAGTTACTCCATTAGGAAAAGCACTTTTAAAAAATGTCATTCAAGATTTAGATTTAAAAAATTTACTAGAAGCATTTTCTGAAAAAAACCAAACAGATTAAGTATAAAAAAAAAAGAGATCAAAATTAGTCTTTATCTAAATCAATTTTGAATTGATCGTATATCTTTTTTACACGATCAGCTGAAGGACCTGTACCTCTCACTCCATCTTCATTTACAATAATTTTCCCGTTTAAAATGGAAATGATATTTTGATCTTCAATAAAATTAACATGTCCTTTAGAAAAAATGGTAGCTATTCTATCCGCTAATCCTTGCATAGGAAAAGGTTCTTCTTCTACCGTTACATAATGATAATAAGAACTCCTAATCAAAATTTTAGGGAAAACTTTATTTTTTTCATTTTTAACATTTGTTAAAACGAGGTTTGAATCTTCCGAAATTCCTTTTAACTGACCAACAAAGAATTTGTCTTTATCGAGATAAACTTTAACAATCTTGTCTATTAGTAATCCTAATTCTGTATTATATTGTCTTAAACTGATATATCAACACCTTCAATAAAAATATTATTTTATTATTACTATTAATTTCATTTACTTTTATTTTTAATTTAACCAATCTATTACTAATTTCAATTAACTAATCGGAGAATAATTCTTTTATTAATTCAGGTATATTTTCTTCTGTAACTGCGCTGGTTGTAAATACCTTCAGATTTGGATTTATTTCTAATGCATCGCTAATCATTTCTTCTATTTTAACGTCTATAACATCGATAAGATCCACTTTATTAATAACTGCTAAGTCGGAAAATTTGAATAGCATAGGATGCTTTCGAATGACCCAAGGTCCTTCCGTAATAGACACGACAACTATTCTCTTATCGGTACCCAAAATAAAATCTGAAGGGCATATAAGATTTCCTACATTTTCTATAAAAATTACATCGTACTCACTTAAATCAGAATTCTTTATTACTTGAGAAATATGATAAGAATTTAAGGCACATTCCCTACCGGTGTTTATTTGTATGGTTTTTACACCGTGTTTCTCAATGCGATCAGCATCAATTCTCGTAGTTACATCTCCGTTTATTACTAAAACTCTTTTATCTTTAGAAATACTTTTAGAAATTGATTCCAAAAGCGCCGTTTTTCCAGCTCCTATAGCTCCTACAACATCAAAAGACCTAATATTATGCTTCAAAAATATCTCTTTATTTTGAGCTGCTAAATTCTCGTTGTTTTCAATTAAATCCTCATTTAATTCAATTATTTTTGATAATTCTTCTTCTGGCATTAGTAACACTTAATTAACAAATTAATCAATAATGATAAAAAAAATAGCTTTTAATCGTTGATATTTTTTTCGGATTTAAGTTATAACGTTATCACAAATTACTACTGATTTTTAAATTTGTTCTTATAAACCAGATAAGAAGCAAGCAATCCTCCCAAATCAGGAAGATAAATTATTAGAGCAGAAGGATTATCAATTGCAAACAGTAAGCCTGGAATGAGTTTTATTAGTATTAAAAAAATTATTATAATCTTCCCTCTCATCTTTATTGGTATAAAAAAGATTAAAAATGTCATTTCTCGATTCCAATTTATAAATATCGTAAAACATATTACGCCCAATAAAGCACCCGAAGCTAATCCATAAGGAACCAATAATGTAAAACCAGAAGGAATTAAGAACATCTCCGTTATAAGCCATAATATAAAATAAAATAACCCCGAAAATAGCGCACAGAGCAAATACAATTGTATTAAGAATTTTGTTCCAAAAGCCTTTTCAATGTTTTTAATAAGCATATAGAAAAAAATCATGAGGAAAAATAGAATAAATAATCCAAACACACTTGTATAATTTACAAAAATCGATGTTACAAAAGTCCACAACCAAAAATCTAAAAAACTGAGCCTACTTAAGGTTAAATACCATGGAAACACCATCCCAGCAATAGACATTACAATAATTGTTATTAGTAAATAAGAAGTCACATTATTTTGCGTTCGTTGGGTATTATAGTTTTTATAAAGCTTAGTTGTTTTCTGCTTCTGTTTGTCTTGTCTTTTCATATATTTCTTAAAATCTCTTGAAGTTCCCCGCGAATAACCACTTTTTGATTGCGTTTCACTTAATTTTGAAGTTATGCTCGGAATGTACTTTAGTTCAAAAGTACACTGATGATTTTCAGGTAAGCGATGCTCTTTACAATACGATCCACCGCAATACTTACATTTGAATGGCAAGAAATTAATTTTTTCACCACAATGTTCGCAAAAAGTCATGGATTATACCCATAGTGTTGGTAAATAATGATAATAATTCTTTATTGCTTTCTTTTCCTATAATTATCTATGATTATTCTAACTAAGCTTTGATCCTTCATATTTTTTTTTAAAAATTATTTTATCTCTCAAGTGAAATTAATACTTTAAAGGGATTGAAATAAATAATTATGATTTTATCATTGGGTTTATGGAAGATAGAGATCTAGATTAATGGTAGTATTAACAATAACTAATGTTATAATAAGCAACGGCACTAATGACCCAATCAATCCAAAATATACTTTTTTTTTCCATTTCCATATATTTTGTCCATCCAAAATCCCAAAGGGAATCATATTAAACGATCCTAACATGAAATTTAAGTAAGCTCCTATACAAAAGATAAAATTCAGGGGATATAATGACTTTGGAATGATGAATGAAATTAGAAACAATATTAAACCATAAACCAAATTCACAAGGGGACCCGCTGCTTTACATAATCCCGTTTTTCTACTAATCTTGTCAAGGCCTAAAACGACAACCGCTCCAGGTAGAGCAAACCTCCCAAAAGAGAGTAAAGTCATCAGCAAACCATACGTAAGTAACCTAAATTTTGTTTGCAAGTTAAAATGAACAGCTACTTGACGATGCCCTAATTCGTGAAATAAAAATGCAGTTACATAAAAACCTGCAAGTATAAACAAAGTCCAAAAAAATGTAGAAGCTACACTAGAATAAAAGCTCATAATTCCTATGGCATATATTATTATCCCCGCAATTAAGAAATGAGTTAGTTCGGATTTATGAGCTAGAAATATACCCTTGAACGAGATTCCCGAATCTGGGTCAAAAGCATCTTCTGGAACGGCTTGTTCTTGACGATACCACGTATAACTCCCGTCGCTGGTTCCTCGAATTACACCATCTGTCGTGTTGCTGTGTGATACATTCTGATGTATTCCTTGAGCTGGAGGAGTATATGATGGAGTTATCTGCGAAGGTTGCTGAGATCTGAAACTTAAGCTTTCAATAACAATATTACACTCATGATCTAAAGGATCCTTATGGAGAGAACAATAAGATTGACCACATTTGGAGCAATGGAACGATTCGGAAGCTTCAGTTCCACAATGATAACAGATTGTCATTTTTTGACCTTTTTAATTTTAATATAATTATTTTTAAGAAGATATTACATATGATATAAAACTCACTATTAATAATTTTTAGTCTTAAAATTAAATAATTTATCGTATTAGCCCTACTTCCCTAAGTAACATAAAATAATTAAATAACAATTTACCTATTTAATTATACAGAAATAATAAAACTCAGTTGATAGAAACGGGGAAAAAAACAGTTTACTGTCCGACATGTGAAAAAGAAGTCATTCTTAATAGGAAAAATTTTGAACATATTTATCATGAAGTGTTATGCTTCCTTGTAATCATGACTATCGGATTGGGATTTTTTATCTACCTAATTTTAAAATATAGTAAGAAAAAAGACAGATGCCCAAATTGTGAGACACAGTTTGATCTTCAGAATCTCCCAGATAATAATATCCTAGAAGAAGGTATCTCTAATTAGATATTACTTGAATTTCATCTCACTTTTACATCTAGGACAAATTTTATCTTTTTCTGTTATAATTTTCTTCACAATTGTCTTTTTGTATTTACATTTTGTATTTGAACAGGAAAGATCAAATTTCGTTAGTTTTGATAATTCTCTATCATTTTGCTTATCTGTCGGCTTTGATTCACTTTTCTTCTTCTGATTGCTTTCATCTTTTTTTTTAATTGCTTTAGTTTTAGTTTCCTCAGGTTTTATCCACTTATCTAAACCCATTCTGTTCACTTGAATTTTTTTATTAAAATAAAATCTTTTATGTAAAAATAATGTTAACATGTACAATAAATAACTCTCAGTACTTAATATAAAAAGAATAAAAAAAATGTTACTATCAATTCTAAAAAATTAAAAAGTTTGAACTTCTCCTGCGATCAACCGCTTTCTAAGATCAATAGTATACTCCTTGCTTAACATTTCTTCCGATACTTCCTTTGCTATTTTTTCAATGGTAGCAAAATTCACATTATCGGCAGGAATTAATTCTATTGAATTCACCCAAGGATCCGTAATAGGGCGCCCTATCTGAGATAATAACTTTACGTGCGCTTCTAAAATGTCTCCTTCTCCTCTTTTGTAGATTTCTCTACTAATTTCAGTACCTAAGATGTTATATAATTTGCCTACGTGATTTATCGGATTTTTTCCACATACTGCTTCTAAACTCATTGATCTACATGGAGTTATTAAACCATTTGATCTATTTCCTCTCCCAACCTCGCCATCGTCTCCTGCTTCAGCGGATGTTCCTGTTATAGTAAGATATACTATACCTTTCTCTACATTATCTCCAACATTAACTTGACAAGAAACTTCGCGTTCTGGGATAACTTTTGCAGCTAAATCTAGAACCGCATCTTTGATTTGATTCGTGTAATTAATATACTCATCAGTATCATTAACATATTTACTGACCATCGCAGCTGCAACAGTAATACCTACCTTATTTCCCAGCCTCTCCGTCATAACTTTAATGTCCTCTCCCGATCCTTTACATTTATCTTTAAATTTATCGGAATTAATCAATCGCTCGGCTTCCAATGTAATTTTTTCTACATCGGAATATGGTGCGTATCCTACCCCAAAACTAGTGTCGTTTGCAAGAGGAATATCATCTGTATGATGTGATTCGTCAAAAACTCCCGTTAGATCAATAGAACCTGGTCTCACAGCATAATCAAATTGTATATCCCTATTCAGATCGAGATTTCTAAAGATTTTAGCCAGCTCAGTTCTTTGAGTATCAAGACATATAGTCGCAACAGGGATGTATTCTAATTTGCTTTCAGCTCCGCATTCGATGAGTATTTGATTTATTGCTCTCCCAACAATTAAAAAATATTGAGGTTGAATTATCAATCCTCCACCAAACTGTGGTTTAGCAGTCCCTCCAACCAATGCCGCTTTATCAACATTATGATGATAGACTCTCTCAAAGTTTTCCAAGTAATATACACAAAGTGCTCTGGAACACGCATCAGCAACAGCGTCACAGACAGTATCCGGGTGACCAACGCCTTTTCTTTCGCAGATTTCCGGAAATTCACTTTTTTCAATAGGTAAAAAATTAGCTTGTGTAATTTTCAACATTTTGAATAAACTCTATGTTAATTATATAAATAGTTATTTTAATTATGTAACTTAAAATTAAGGGTATTTATAAATAATTATTGATAATAATATGCATACCTTGCATGAAATATGCTCCTAAATTATACTAAATAAGTTTTGCGCATTTTAAAATGGATGTACTACCGGATTTTTATCAGATCAAAAATCTTCGAAAAAGTTTAAACATAAGTCAAAAAGATTTGGCCGAGAAATTACAAATGTCTCAATCTACAATATCGAGAATAGAAAATGGAACAATGGATCCTCCGTATTCCAAGTTTAAAATAATTTATGAATTTTTAGAGAATGAGAAAAGAACTAGAAAAAGATCAAAAAAACATGCTGAAGACATATTAACTGCCAAAATAATATTTATTAAGCCACAATCAACTGTAAAAGATGCTGTGGAACTCATGACAAAATTCAATATATCGCAAATACCAATTTTAGAAAGCAACCAAAACTACGGAAGTATTACATCAAAAAGAATTCAGAAGTACATAACTGATGATCCGGCAATATTAAATTTAAAAGTTACAGACATTAAAGAACTACCTTTCCCTGAAGTTGATAAAAATTGGAATGTAAAAGATATTTCTAGTTTATTAATAAAATATCCCGCCGTTCTAGTTAAAGAGAATAAAGAATTCATAGGTATAATCACAGATTCTAATTTTCTTAATCTTTCAAACGAATAAAAAAGTAGGAACGCTTTACATTAGTCAAATTCATCCGTTCTGGTGATATAATTTATTATCTCTAAACAGAGTTTCAAAATGAAAAAATTTTATTAGATTATATATCTTTTAAAATAATGGGAATATATGACTGGGACTATACTTGAAAGAATTGATAATTTGTTAAAAAAAGCAAATTTCGAAACATTTCTCCTAGACCATTTTACTGATAAAAAGAATAAATTTTGTTTTGATCTATTAGTAAAAAAGAATGATAACATTTTTAGCGTTAAAATTTTCTCCAATATTGATAATTTAAGCCCTGATACTATTGAGGATATTAAATCCTTATCCTTATTATTAAAATCAAAACCCTTACTGATTGGAATAAGAAACCGTTATCAAGAATTAGAAGATAATACCATCTATATTAGAGAAGGATTACCATTTATAACCTTAGCAACCTTAGAAAACTTAGTTAATAAGGAACTATATCCTTACATATTGGCGAGGAGAGGAGGGGGAGTTATGTTTTTAAATGGTAACATAATGAAACTCTTGAGAGAAAAGCGCTCAATATCACGGAAAGAGCTTTCAGAATTACTAGGTGTTACAAAAAGAACGGTTTGTGCATACGAAAATGAAAGTATGCGCCCTTCAGAAACAATTGCAAATAAAATCTCAGAGATTTTAGATAATCAAGATATTTTTAGGAAAATAAACCTCTTTGAATGGAACTTCAAATTTGAAATTGATAAGAAAGAAACTCGCGAAGAGGTTAACAAAAATCCTTTTGAATCTCATCTCCAAGAAGTGTTAGACGATATTGGAATTAGTTCCTATTGGTACAGAAATAGTCCAATTCCGTTCAAACTATCTCTATATTCAAAAATGCCTAACGAGAAAGAGGAACACAATTTTTATCCCCTTTTTTCAGGAGTTTCTGAAGAAGATAAAAAAATTAACGAACTTAGTTTTAAATGTTTAAAGATGTTTACTGAAGTATTCCACGCTAATTCTCTTTTCATCATAAATAATAACATAAAAATACCCGACTCATTAAAGAAAATTAAAATTCCTATTGTAAAAATTAGAAATTTAGAAAAAGTAGACGACGAAGCTGAATTTATTGACCTCATCCAAGAATCAGGTAATTAAGCCGGAAATAATTTGTGGTATTGACGAGGCGGGAAGAGGACCTGTCTTAGGTCCAATGGTTATTTGTGGCGTATGTTTTCATAAATCAAAATTAAATATGTTAAGTGAAATAGGAGTTAAGGATTCAAAAAAACTATCAGTAAAACGACGCTCTGAGTTAGCAAAAATAATAAAAAATAATTGTGAAAGTTATAAAACTATAATAGTCGATGCTCAAGAAATCGATGCAAGAGAAGAAAAAAGAATCACACTGAATAGGCTTGAAGAAATTAAAATGGCAGATATAATCAATGAGTTGCAGCCTGATATTGTATATATAGACGCTGCTGATGTCAATGAAGAAAGATTTAAAAAATCTATAATTAAACAACTATGTTATTCGCCAAAGAGAATTATTTCTAAGCATAAAGCTGACGATTTATTCCCAATAGTCTCAGCCAGTTCAATTATAGCTAAAGATTTGAGAGACAATATCATTGAAGATTTAAAAAAAAAATACGGAGATATTGGTTCAGGATACCCTTCTGATATACGAACTATAGAATTCCTACGAGATTGGGTAAAAGAAAAGAAGAATGTTCCACCTTTCGCGAGAACATCATGGGAGACTACGAAAAAAATAATCAGAGAGGAATTATCTAACACTAAGATAACTGATTTTATAAAATAAGATTCGAAATTATATAAATAATGAGTTCCTTTACTTTGGTTCATTTCTGAACCGTTAGAATAATGTGATTTGCAGCAAATTTATGTATATTTATACTATCGATTATTGTATAACCTGCTTCTTCTATAATTCTTTTTTCTTGGATGTAGACTTTTTCTGATTTTTGAACGCTGTCGATTGATTGAGATTTTATTGCAAGTATTAAAGTTCCATTATCTTTTAAGTAGTAATTGCAGTTTTCAATAGCTATTTGTGCTTGATTAGGTTGGGCGACATCTTGATAAACGAGATCAATGGGAGTAAAAATAGAATTAGCATAGCTTTCTGGAAAATTAGCATCACCTAAGATAGGAACGATATTTTTTCTTTTATCGCTGTTTTGAATCAATTGTCTCATGCTACGCTCAGCAAATTCGACGCCGTAAATAATTCCGTCGCAAACAATATCTGAAAGGTGAGAAATTGTAGTTCCAGAGGATGCTCCTAAATACAAACAGTTTAAATCTTTTGTAAAGAAATCTAATGAAGGCTTTTCCAATATCATCGCAGCTAATTTACTTCTAAAAGGATCCCATTCTCGGTATTCTTCTCCTTTGAAAGTAATTAATTTCTCTCCGTATACTTTATTACCGGGAACTAAGTTCTTAGAATAAAGTTTTTGATTATTGGGTACTCCTGAGATATAAACATTAGAAAATTTTGGATGTGCTCTTATATTAATACTGCTCATTTTAACTTTACCTCTTTTTTTTTTTATACATCTGCTTTTTACTCGAACTAATCTTAGTTTTAGGTTCACTTCTTTTTAGTGGAGGTTTTGGATATTTCTTCTCAATTTCTTGGATTTTTTCGTTTATCTCCTTTGAAAGCACATCAGCTACAAATTCTCCACCAAAAAAATCTACCTTTGCTGATATTCCAATTTTTCCTGATATCACTCGAGAAATCTTTCCCCTATTCCAAGGCTTACTTCCTCGGATTTGATTCCATTGAAAAATCAGTCCGTGTTTTGGACGTTTTTCGCCAGTTTTAAGAAACCTATATAAAGCTTTCTCGGCCCCCAAGAGTTGAATCCTTGAAGCCGGCATAAAAGCTAATTTTTTTAAACTTCCCGCCTTTGCTATTAATTTTGCCCCAATTAAACCCCCGACTAAAGCAAAGAGATTTGGAGCAACTTGTTCCATTAGAGCATCTAAATAATCCTCTAACTCTTGTCTAAAATCATCTAAGGAGAGAATTTCATCAGCATATTTTTTTATTATTCTAAGATCAATATCTGCTCCCATCGATTGTAAAGCTAATTTTTGTAGCATAATGATTCTCGATTCTTTAAAACCAAACTCTTGGTTAATCTTTTCATAAGTAAAATTATCTCGTTTTCCTAATACTGTAATTATTTTTGCAATCAAGATATTTTCTTCTATAAATTTATCTGTTAATTCAGGAAAATGCAAACCGTACCATTCTCTCATGCGACTTGAGAACAAACTTATAGATTTCTTAAGAATATCTAACGTTTCTATGATTTGAACGATTTCTACATCTCCCTTACTCCCAAACTGACTGATTTTTTTTTTAATTAATTGTTCTTCAACTTTCTTAAAGAATAAAAGAATTTCATCGTGTGTCTTAGTGACACCTATTTTTTTTAATTGATCGTTTAGATTAAAGCGAAAGCTTTTAAATTCTAAAGAAGCTTTTTCAAAGGAAGTGGTGTATCCTAATTTATCTTTTGTTAATTCTTTTAATTTTTTATTATCAAACGCAAAATCATCAAAACCAGAATTTTTTAGTTCAGTCATAAAGTTTGAGTATTCTTCAGTAAGAAAATTGTTATTTAATGAATTATAAAAACTAACTGATTTTTCTATATCGTCTAAGAAATCAATAAAATTAAGAAAATTTCCCCCATCATCAATAGCATATATCCCTATTAGAGAATCAATAATATAACATCTCATTATTCTAAACACTTCCCGTAGTAAAATTTCTCAAATAATAATAATAATCATTTCTTACATAATAATAGCAATGCTTGAACGAAATATTTCGGAGTTAAAATTAAAGTCTCCTTTAATTTTAGCTTCTGGCATTTTGGGAGTATCTTATTCTACTATGAAAAGGCTTGTTGATGTAGGAATAGGCGCTATAACTACTAAATCTATAGGTCCAAAGCCAAGAAAGGGTTATAAGAACCCTTCAATCATTGAAGTCAACCAAGGAACTTTTTTAAACAGCGTAGGACTGGGAAATCCCGGAATTGATAACTTCATAACAGAAATTAAAGAAATAAAAAAATTTAAGTTTCCGTTAATTGTAAGCGTGTTTGGAGATTCTATCGAATCTTATTTAGAGGTTGCCTTAAAGGCAGAACAAGCAGGTGCTGATGCTATAGAAATAAATATTTCATGTCCTCATGCCAAGGTTTCTAGCATAGGTATTGATAAACAGCTTACTTTCTCTATTGTTAAATCAATGAAAAAAGAGCTTAATGTACCACTATTTGTTAAATTAAATCCCAATGTGACTAATATAGGAGAGATCGCCCTAGCTGCTCAAAATGGGGGTGCAGATGCTGTAGTAGCTATTAATACACTTGCTGCTATGGTAGTAGATATTAATACTAAAAGACCGATTTTGTCACACGGAAGTGGAGGACTTTCAGGAAAAGCCATACATTCAATTGCTGTAAAGAAGGTCTACGATTTATATAAAATATTAGAAATTCCTATAATCGGATGTGGAGGAGCCTCAAATTGGCAAGATGTTATAGAATTTATCTTAGTAGGAGCGTCTGCCGTTCAAATTGGGACAGTTTTATATCAAGGGTTTGATATCATTACTGATATCATTAACGGGTTAAAGAAATATCTTAAGGATAACGATTATAGTTCAATTTCTGAGTTAAAGGGATTAGCACATGAATTTAAAACTCAGGAGGTTCCCGATTTTGACTAAAAATATGATTGAAACTGTGAAGATTAAATCAATCATAGACGAGTGTGATGGAGTAAAAACATTTGCGTTCGAGAGAAACGGTACCATCATTCCTAAACCTGGACAATTCGTAATGATATGGGTCCCAGGCGTTGATGAAATTCCAATGTCAATATCTTCCTACAATGAAAATGGAGAATGGGCAATAACCATTAAAAAGGCTGGAGATTGCACTAATTCAATTCACAAACTAAAGGTTGGAGATTACATTGGAGTCCGAGGACCTTTAGGAAACTTCTTTCAAGTTCCCCAAGAGAAGAAAAAAAACACATTTTTGATTGGAGGAGGTATTGGAATGGCTCCTTTAAGATTTTTAGCTTCTGAACTAATCAAAATGGGGTATAACTTTAAAGTTATTGAAGGTGCTAAAGTTAAGAACGAAGTTTTATTTGTTAATGAGTTTCTTGAATACCAAAAAGAGAATTTAGAATTTCATTTCTGTACTGATGATGGTAGTTATGGCGAAGAAGGATTCGCACCCGAGTTTTTTGAGCATTTAATTGAAAATTTTACTAAAAAAGATTTAAAAGACAGCGTTGTTTTCACGTGTGGTCCAGAAATAATGTTACATAAAATCCTCCAAATTTGCATAGAGAAAGAAGTCGAAATGTACGCCAGTCTTGAAAGAATTATGAGATGTGGATGTGGATTGTGTGGTTTATGCGTTTTAGATCCCATTGGATTATTAGTCTGTAACGATGGACCCGTATTTAATTCACATATGTTAGCAGAAATAGAAGATTTTGGAAAATTTAAGAGAGATTTTTCAGGAAAGAAAACCTCAATATAAAAAAAACTATTTATCAAATTAAAAAGAAAAGCATTTTTTTCCCTTTTTACATAATATATCTTATAGAATGAATGAAATAACAAATTCGGAAACAGTCAAAAAAATTTCGAGGGAAATTATTGACTATTTAATGATTCATCCTGACTTTCCCCAACAGAAAATTACGAATTTAAAAGGGAAATTTGGAAAGAAGTATAATTACCATAAAGTTATTAAGAACGCTCAAATCTTAAGTTATGCCACTGAAGAAGAATTAGGAGTTATTATCCAACTTTTAAAGAGGAGAATAACGAGAACAATTTCAGGCGTTTCAGTTATTGCTATAATGACAAAACCTCTTCCCTGTCCGGGAAACTGTGTTTATTGTCCTGGAAAAGATTCTCAACCAGATCAAAAGGTAGCTCAATCTTACACAGGTCGTGAGCCGGCTGCGATGAGATCCATTCATAACAATTATGACCCCTATAAACAGGTACAAAGTAGAATCAGAGATTTAGAAGCGATTGGTCATGTTGTAGATAAGGTAGAGCTTGTGTGTATGGGAGGGACGTTCCTATCCGCGCCTATTGATTATCAAGAGGAATTCATCAAAGGAGCATACGAAGGAATCGTAGAGAGGAGAGTTGATAACTTAAAGGAAATAAAAATAATTGCAGAAAAATCAAAAAGAAGACTAATAGGATTGACAATTGAAACTCGACCTGACTATTGTACAGAACCCCATATAGACATGATGCTTAATTACGGAACCACCAGAGTAGAACTTGGAATTCAAACCGTATTAGATGATATCTTTAAAAAAGTAAACAGAGGTCATACTGCTCAAGATAGCATAAATGCAATAAGGATCGCAAAAGACGCTGGGTTAAAAATAAATACACATATTATGCCTAATTTACCGGGTTCTAACTTATCTAAAGATTTAGAAATGTTTGATTTCTTATTTTCTTCTCAAGATTATCGCCCAGATATGCTAAAAATTTACCCTTGCTTAGTAATTAAAGGAACTAAATTATACGATTGGTGGAAAGCAGGTGAATTTACACCGTATTCATTAAATGAGTTGATTGATCTATTATCCAATGTAAAACAAACAATTCCTCCTTATGTGAGAATACAGAGGATTATGAGAGACATACCTGCGTTTCTTATTGAAGCAGGTTGTAAAAAGAGTAATTTAAGGCAATTAGTACAAAAAAGATTAGAAGAACTCAATTCAAAATGTAATTGCATTAGATGCCGAGAATATGGAATAAAAAAAAACCCTTTAATTATTGATGAAAACAAATTTGAAGATATTAAATTATATCGTCTCGATTATGAAGCTTCTAATGGACAAGAAATATTTCTATCTTACGAAAATAAAAAGGAGGATTATCTTGTAGCGTACCTAAGATTAAGAAAACCTTCAGAATATGCTCATCGGCATGAATTAAATGATGGAAAAACAATGATAGTAAGAGAAGTGAAAGTTGTAGGTGAATTAGTTCCCAAAGACAAAAAACCATTAAGGAATACCCAACTTCAACATCGAGGTTTTGGAAAATTACTGATGGAAAATGCTGAAAAAATTGCTCTTGAAGATTTTGACGTTAAAAAATTAGCTGTGATAAGCGGTATAGGCGTGAGGGACTGGTTTTATGAGATTGGTTATTCTCTTGATGGATATTATGTCTCAAAACCCTTAATTGGTTAATTTTTTCTATTAACCAATGATTAAATGTAAGGAATTGTTATTGTTGAGATTTTAAACTAAATTATAGATCTTACATACAATATATTAAAATTATAAAATGAATTAAACAGTTCATAGTAGTAGTATATTATTTTTAAATGATTAATTATGTACAAATTCGATTATGAAGAATTAGGATTAATATGTGGCTTAGAAATTCATCAGCAGCTTGATACAGAAACCAAACTCTTTTGTAGATGCCCAAGTAAACTTCAAGGAACTAGAGCACCAGATTTTAATACGATGAGGTTTATGAGACCTGTTTTGGGAGAAATGGGCACATTTGATAAAGCTATGTTAACGGAATATAAAAAGGGCAAGACTATCATCTATGAAGGTTACAACGATGTTATTTGTACGTATGAGTTAGACGACACTCCCCCGTTTTCCTGTAACAAGGAAGCTAGAAAAATAGCATTGGAATTAGCTTTACTTCTTAACGCAAATATTATTGAGGAGATGCATGTAAGTAGGAAAAATTATCTCGATGGAAGCGTCCCTTCGGGGTTTCAACGCACGATGATTTTGGGAACAGATGGATATATAACATTGGAGAACAATAAAAAAATCGGAATCGATATATTAAGCTTAGAAGAAGAAGCTGCAAGGAAAATAAAAACTGAAAATAACACTAATTTTTACAGATTAGATCGCCTTGGAATTCCATTAGTAGAAGTAACTACTAAACCGGACATAAATACTCCTGAAGAATGTAGTGAATGTGCTGAAAGAATTGGATTACTGCTGTGGATGACTAATGTTAAAAAAGTTCTTGGTTCAATTAGGCAAGATGTCAATGTAAGCATTAAATCTGGAACCAGGATTGAAATTAAAGGTGTTCAAAAATTGAGTTGGATACCCTTATTGATTAACCATGAAATTTCACGCCAACTTCAACTAATAGAAATTCGAGAAGAACTGAAAAGTCGAAAAGTAAGTGAAAGTGAGATCCCTCAAGAGTCCGTAGATTTAACTAGTTTAATGGCAAAGACTAAATCAAAGTTCATTGCAAAAGGTTTAAAATCAGGAAAAAAACTCTATGGCTTTAATTTTAAAGGTTTCAAGGATATTTTTGGGAAAGAACTAATGGTGGATTACAGGTTTGGTACTGAAGTAAGTAGTAAGGTCAAAGTTATTTCAGGTTTAAAGGGGATAATTCATTCTGACGAAAATTTAGAGAATTATAATATGTCTGAAGAAGATATCAAAAAAATTCAGGATAAATTGAATTCGAAAGATAAAGATTGTTTTGTTCTAATTATGGGATCTGTAAAAGAACTAAATAAAGCAACAGAAATCATCGTTAATCGAATTAAATATGTTTTTAAAGGCGTTCCCCCCGAAACTAGAAAAGCGCTCGATAACGGAAACACGGAATTCTTGCGAGAATTACATGGTGGCGCCAGACTTTATCCGGATACTGATTCACAAGCTATAATGAATACAGCTGAAGAAATTAATAAAATTCAAAACACTTTACCTAAATATCCTTGGGACATAATTGAAGATTATGCAAAGAAGTATGAAATTGAAAATAGTTCTATAAAAGAATTGATTTTTAAAGGGAAATTGTCTCTATTTGACAGTTTAATAGAAATCTACCCTGAGAAACCTTCAATTATTATAAACACATTGCTAAACAAAGCTAAAGCAATTAAGCGTGAAGGAAAAAATATAGAAAATATAACTAATGATGATTATGAAAAAATCTTCCGAGAATTGAAAAATGGAAATATTGGCAAGGAAGCTATCGAAGATATATTGAGATTTAAAGCAGATTTTCCAAATCTCACTCTCGAACAATCAATCGAGAAACTTCATCTTGAGACTCTCTCAAATGAAGATTTAAAAAAAATAATTAGTGAAATAGTAGATGAAAACTCAGAATTCATTAAAGAAAGAGGAATGAGATCCATCGGACCACTCATGGGAGAAGTTATGAAAAAAGTACGGGGAAAAATAGATGGTGAGATCGTTTCTAAAGAATTGAAGAAACAGATATCAAACAAATTAAAGGAGATGAAATAAGTGGATAATAAACTAAAAGGATATAAAGGTAAATCTATAGATATTCTAAAAAAGTATACAATAGATATCTGGGATATCATTCACATTACTACAAATAAAACGCAATTAGAAGGAATATTAATGCCAAGAAGCGAATACTCTGCTCCTGATTTTATAGAAATCAAGTTGGAAAACAACTATAACGTTGGAATAAATGTCTCTGATATACAAAAGATAAAAAAAATTGGAAAAAAAGAAGCAGATTACAAATTTCCGGAAATTGAATTTCCATATAATAAAAATTTACCTAAGCTTCAGTTATTAGGGACTGGAGGAACGGTCGCTTCAAGATTAGATTATACTACTGGAGCGGTGATACCTTCTTTTACCCCTAGTGAGTTATTTAGTTCCGTTCCTGAATTAGCAGAAATATGTAACCTTGATTGCGAAATAATTTTCGAGATTTTGTCAGAAAATATGAAATTTGAGTATTGGCAAAAATTAGCAGAAAAAGTTAAACAAGCAGTAGATTCTGGTTTTGAAGGAGTAATTATAGGACATGGAACGGATACTATGACATTTACTAGTGCTGCCTTATCTTTTATGATAAAAGATTTATCTATTCCAGTTGTGTTAACTGGGAGTCAAAGAAGCTCCGATCGCCCTTCATCTGACGCTGCTTTAAATTTGATAAACGCTGCTATTGTAGCAACTTCTGATATTGCTGAAGTAGTAGTGACTATGCTAGGTTCCCCTTCACATGATTACGGGTTAATTCATAGGGGAACGCTAGTTAGAAAAATGCATTCCTCAGTAAGAAACACTTTTCGTACTATCGACGATATTCCGTTAGGAATGGTAAGGAACAGGAAGATTAAAACATTTAAAAATAATTATAGAACTCGAAATCAATCTGAAACTACAATCAAAACGAATTTTGAAAA
This sequence comes from Promethearchaeota archaeon, assembly GCA_019894735.1. The sequence goes on from JAGXOB010000001.1 coordinate 93,307, forward strand.
GAAAATCGCTCTTATCTATTCTTATCCCGGGATGGAAAATGAACAAATTGAATTTTACATAGATAAGGGCTATAAAGGGATAGTATTTGCTGGAACAGGCCTTGGTCACGTGAGTACTTTTATCTATGATTCAATAGAAAGAGCGATACAAGAAAATATGACTATTCTTATGACTACACAGACTCTTCATGGTTTTGTTGGAATGAACGTCTATTCTACGGGAAGAGAGCTTCAAAATTTAGGCGTTATACCTGGAAGAAATCTATTACCTGAAGTTGGATACGTTAAATTAGGTTGGGTGCTAGGGCAGACTAATGATCCAAAAGAAATTGAAAATTTATTGTTGACTAATATTGCAGGTGAATTTATAGAAAGAGAAATTCCAATCGCATTTAACTATAATATTGACGAGTTACTTAAAAATAATAAACTCTAATCTTATACCTTACTTTAATCTTAAAAATCATAGAATTCTTATTAAAATAATAAAAAATTTATACTTTTATTAATTAGATATTACTAATTCGAAATAATAAGTGAACTTTATGGGAAAACGTATACTAGCTCAAAGGAAAGGATACGGGCATCTATGGGCTCGATCTCCTAGTCACCGACATGTGGGAGAAGTTAAATATCGTCCTTTGAAAAATAATGAGAAACTATTAAAATTCAAGGTAATTGAATTCGTTCACGCTCCTGGTAGAGGTGCTCCAATAGCAAGGATTAAATACGAAGATGGCGAAAAGAGTTTGTGGCTTCCTCCAGAAGGTGTTTACGAAGGCCAAGAATTTATCCAGTCTAAAACTGGATATGGTCAAGAAGTGAAAGTAGGAAATATTTTACCTTTAAGAAAGATCCCCATAGGAACTCTGGTGTTTAATATTGAGGGAACTCCTCAAGATGGTGGAAAGTTTGCAAGAGCATCTGGAGTTTCCGCTATCGTAAGAAATAGATCAAGTAAGAATATTGAATTGTTATTTCGATCAAAAAAGACTAAGTGGTTCAATCTAAATTGCCTTTGCACTATTGGAGTAGTTGCCGGCGGCGGGAGAACAGACAAACCCTTCCTAAAAGCAGGAAATGCACACCACGCATACCGCTCTAAAGCTAAAAAATGGCCGGTCGTTAGGGGAGTTGCAATGGTTGCTGCTAGTCACCCATATGGCGGTGGCGCGAAACAGAGTCCTCATAAGCCAACAACAACCTCAAGAAATGCCCCTCCTGGTAGAAAAGTGGGTCAGATAGCTGCTAGAAGAACCGGACATCAGAATTAAAGGCTTATTTATACTCTCTTTATAGTAAACCAATACAAATAACTGAAATTTACTTAGATATTTGTTTTTTAATAAAATTTTAAAATAAGAATAATAATTGATCTAAGATTATTTTAATTATAGAAATTAAAAATCTATAATTTTGATATGGAACACAAATTTATTAATCCTGTTGAAACTCGTTATCGAACAGAATTAGCTGACACCTTTACCGAAGATAAAAAATTAGAGTATTGGTTAAAAGTTGAGGCTGTATTAGCGAAAGCACATGCAAAATTAGGAAATATTTCTCAAGACGATGCTGAAGAAATTTATAAGAAAGCTAATTTAAATTATGTGAAATTAAAGCGGGTAAAAGAAATCGATAATGAGATACATCATGATTTAATGGCTATGGTTAAAGCTTTAAGTGAACAATGCGAAGGTTCTGCTGGGAAGTACGTTCATTTAGGCGCAACAAGTTATGATATTGAAGACACTGCTACTGCACTTCAACTAAGAGAAGCGCTATCTTACATCATAAAATCTCTAAAAAATCTTTTAGCAGCCCTAATAAAGGTTATCGAAGATAAGAAACTACTAGTGTGTATTGGAAGAACACACGGACAACACGCTATTCCAACAACATATGGAATGAGATTTGGTGTTTGGGCATACGAAATAGACAGACATTTAGATAGATGTAAAGAAACTCTAAACCGCATATCATACGGCAAAATGTCAGGTGCTGTGGGCACTATGGCCAGCTTTGGGGAGAAGGGTCTTGAAATTCAAAAATTTATCATGAAAGAACTTGATTTACTTCCAGCTTTGATAACAAACCAAATAATTCAGAGAGATCGTCATGCTGAAGCTATTTTTTTAACATCATTAATTGGGCAATCTTTAGCGAAAATTTCAGGGCAATTTCGAGTGCTCCAAAGAAATGAAATCGCTGAAATGTTTGAACCTTTCAAAAAAAGTCAAGTTGGAAGCTCAACAATGCCACATAAGAGAAATCCCCATAAATCTGAAAGAATTTGTAGTTTGGCTAGAATTTTAAAATCTAATGTAATCACTGCTTTAGATAATATTGTGTTAGAAGATGAAAGGGATTTAACGAACTCTGCGAATGAGAGGATAATCTTTGGTGAAAACTTCATTCTCTTAGATTATATGATAAACCAACTTACGGAAAACATCGAAGAAGTTGAATTCGATGAAATAAAAATCGAAGAAAATTTAAACCTCACTAAAGGAGCTGTATTATCCGAAAAAATTATGATTAATTTAGTTGAAAAGGGTATTGGAAGACAAGAAGGGCACGAAATTTTAAGAAATGCAGCTATAAAAGCAAAAAAAGAAAATCGTTTACTCAAAGAAATTCTAATGCAAAATCCAAAGATTGAGGAAGTTTTTACACAAACAGAAATTGACCGATTATTAAATCCCCATAATTACTTGGGGAAAGCTGTTGAACAAACTGAAAATTTATTAAAATTTCTGAAAAATAAATATCAATAGTAAAAATGTCTGACGAAAAAGATATTTACTCTCAATTAGGCGTTTCTTCTAAAAAGGAAGATGTTCATAAAGCAATAAAATCCATAGATAAAGGCTTATTTCCAGGATCTTTTTGTAAAATTGTGCCAGATGGGAGTAGGAGTGATGAATGGTGCTCTGTTTTTCATTCTGATGGGGCGGGAACAAAATCTAGCTTAGCGTATATGTATTTTAAAGAAACAAACGACATATCTGTGTTTAAAGGCATAGTGAGAGATGCCATTGTAATGAATATAGACGATATGTTGTGCGTTGGAGCAACGGGAAATTTCTTGATATCTAATAACATTGGCCGAAATAGCCGGCTTATCTCTGGAGAAATAATTAATACGATTATTAAAGAATATTATAACTATAGCAAAAAGTTATCTGAATATGGCTTAAATACAATGGTATGTGGTGGCGAAACAGCCGATGTTGGGGATATCGTGAAAACTTTACTAGTAGATGCTTCTGTTTTTTCCTCGATGAAAAGAAAAGATGTAATTAACGCGTCAAACATAAAAGATGGGGACGTAATAATTGGATTCGCTAGCGACGGTAAAGCATCATACGAAGACGATTTTAATAGCGGAATAGGGAGTAATGGGTTAACCTTAGCTAGACATGGACTTATCTCTCACAAATATTACGAAAAGTATCCAGAATGTTATGATCAAAACCTTGACGAACAATTTATCTTTTTTGGAAATTATCGTCTTACAGATTCAATTAAAGGACTGAGCTTGAATGTTGGAAAGGCACTTTTATCTCCAACAAGAACTTATAGTCCCATGTTACTTAAGATATTAAATCAACACCGCAAGGAAGTTCACGGCATTATTCATAATACTGGCGGCGGTCAAACTAAAATCCTTAATTATGGTGAAGGAATTAAATATTTGAAAAATAATCTCTTCAAACTTCCTAAAATATTTGAAATGATCCAAAAATCTTCAGAAACTCATTGGAAGGAAATGTATCAAGTGTTCAATATGGGTCATAGAATGGAACTCTTTTGTGATGAATCAATAGCCAAAGATATCATTGGAGTAGCTAAAACTTTCAATATTGAATCAAAAATTATTGGTCAATGCGAAAAAGTACCCTTGAAAAAGAAAAATTTGCTTGAAATTAAATCTGAATTTGGATCCTTTGACTATGAGCAAAATAATTTAAGTTAATCTCGAGGTAATTGAAATTTTTGATGTAATATGTATTGGAGCAGCACTTGTTGATATGACTGCTCAAGTAGAAAGACACCCCTCTGAGGATGACGAAGTATTTGTTTCAAATCTAACTTTATTATCTGGTGGGGCAGCTGCGAATACAGCATATGCTTGCGGGAAAATGGGCTTAAGAACAGCTTTCATTGGAAAATTGGGGCACGGTGATATCTTTGCTAATAAAATAATTAGTGATTTTAATGAAGTATCAGTCGAAACAAAGTTAATTAAATATTCTAATCGCTATACAACGGGATCTGCTTATGTGGCGTTAGATGAAGTGGGAGAAAGAAGGATATACGCTTATAGCGGTGCTGCTAATTATTTATCTAAAAGTGATCTTTTAGAAGAAGAGATTGTACTCACTAAATTAATTTTTTTAAGCAACCTAAAAAATATAGAACCTTTATTACATGCTGCAAAAATAGGTAAAAATCGTGATATACCTGTGATTTTGAACCCAGGCATGCTGATTATCGATCAGGGTTTTGAGTATATTAGAAATCTATTAGAGCAGATCGACATTTTAATTCTTTCTCAAAGAGAATTTAAGATTTTATTTAATTTAAAAGATGAAAATTTAAGTGAAGCGTTAATTAAAAAAAAATCAGCGCCATTATTTGCTTTAAAAATAAAAGTGATAATTGTTACACTTGGTAAAAATGGAGCATTCTTACTAACACCCAAGCGCAATGAATTGATCCAAACATTAAAATTAGAAAGAGTAATAGATACTACTGGAGCGGGTGATGCTTTTTCAGCAGGCTTAATATTTGGTTTAGTACAAAAATTAAGTTTAAAATTTGAACACCTAAGAAACAATGTGAAAATTGGCAATTTTGTAGCTGGCAATTGCATACAAAAATTGGGTGCGAGAAACGGAATTCCCGGGAGAAATGATGTAAAAACTTTTTTGGAAAATACAAATAAAAAAATTTAAAATATTTCGATATAACTATCTTTTATTCATAAAACATGTTGGTAAATATAAATCATGGGAAGACTTGAAAGTCCTTTACAAACGATATTAAAGCAACGATTTTATTTTCTATTTGAAGTATTGATAATTTTTATTGGCATTTTTCTTTTCATGTTAATTCCTTCTTTTCTGCTACCATTTTTGATTGATAGTAAATCTGTGATTTTTGAACCTCTTTATTATTTATTAAGAGCTGTAATACTCATTGCTACGATTCCCTTATTTTTGTATTTGGCAACTTTGGTAATGGAAAAACAGCGAAAAAAATTAATTTTGAAGGAAGATATTAGCCCATCAAGAAACTTTCTAAGTCTATTTAAGATTACTAAGAAGAATTTTAAATTTCAACTTTTATATGGCGTTTTATTGCTTTTTTTAGTTTTCATACCTCTAGATTTTTTTACCTATTTCTTCTCACCTGACATGCTCTCTTATACATCTGTGGTTTTAGATCCTGCTGGGGAGTTCTCTTTAAATTCTTATTTCAACGAAAATTATTCTATCTTTCTTTTCTCAATTATTATTATACCTCTTTGTGTTGCGGTATATGAGGAATCCTTAGTAAGAGGTTTTTTTACAAATAGAGGAAGCGATTATTTTAACGAAATGTCTGCTGTAATAATAACTTCCTTTTTCTTTGGTTTAGGACATTTTGCATATGTCTTTGGAGGTCCATCACTAGGACTTCCTATAATCTTTCCTATTATTTGGTTTCTACAAACCTTCTTTGTAGGGATTATTCTTGCGATGGTAGTCCTAAGAAAACATTGGATATTTCCAGCGATTTTTGCCCATACTCTAAATAATGTTATTTCATCTCACTCAATTTGGAACTATATAAATGGTCAAAATTTTTCAGTTATGACTATTTTCATTTATATTCCCCTCCTTGTTATAGGAATAATATTATTTATATGGCAATTTTCCAGAATTAAAGAAAGTTTATCAATAGGTTTTAAAGAATTCAAGACATACTTCGAACGTGATAAAACTATAGAAGAGAGTTCATCAGATGCTATTATTAGGATATTACTGGACTTTTTGTTCGGACTGATTATTTTCTTGATAGGATTAGCCACCGTATATTAGCGAGATAAAAAGTTATGGTTAAATTTGGTATAATTTCTGACACGCACTTATCAGTTAACGATGACATTATCTTATCTAAAACTTTAATTAGTCAATTAAAAGACATTTTCTTAGGTGTTGACGAAATAATACACTCAGGAGATATAAGTGAACAGTTTATTTTAGATCTTTTAGAAGAAATAGCTCCAATCCGGAGTGTAAAAGGGGAATCTGATAAAATAACGGGATTAGAGGCGTTTATAAAAATATCCGCCAATAAATACAATATCGGTGTTATCCACGAGAAACCCGAGGATTTAGAAGGTTTCTTTAAGATAAATAACATTCATATACTTATTTTTGGACATACTCACCAACCGCTTATAAAGGGTACAAGCTATAACACGCTGCTGATTAATCCAGGAAGCCCAACAAAACCTGTAGCACCGCCACCCAAAAGAGGTTTCGAAAAACCAATAGCTAAACCGACTGTTATCACGCTAAACATTGACGAAGATAATATTTTATCTACTTTTGTAATAAATCTCAAAAATTCATAAAAATAAAGTTAAATATTATATTATTCATATTATAGTATAATATAATTAAAATAGCTGAGAGTTTATCTATATGGTTTCAAGGTTAGAACTTGTATTAAAAGAACTAAACGAGAATGGAAACTTTAGAGCATCCTTGTTTTCAACGTCAACGGGATTAGTTTTAGCTTCTCAGAGAGCAGGTGATGTTGATGATAGAGTTGTTGCTGCTATGAGCTCGTTATTGAGCGATGCAGCCTACAAAGCTTCTGAGGAGATGCATTTGTCCCTCCTATCGAGTTTAAAAATTAAATATGTAGAAGATTATATTGTGTGTAGAAACATAATAATGCAAGATCAAAAAACGCAGTTTATTTTGGCAGTTTTATCTAAAAATCCTGAATCATACGAAATTGAGTCTTATTACGATCAACTCCTCGATTGGGCAGTGGATAATGCGATACCAGATTTGGAAAAACTCTCTTCTATTTAAGAAAGATTTATTTACCAAACCGTTTCTTTTCTTTAGATTAATAGTTGGAACTATGACTTTTTTTATAACTTAGAAATGTTAAATTTAATAATCATAGTTTTATTTTGAATTTATGAAAGCAGCCTTCATAAAGAAACATGGTAATTTAGACCAATTATTAATCGGAAATCTCGATACTCCAAAAATAAAACCCAATGAAGTGTTAGTTCAAACAAAATATGGAGCTTTGAATCATATTGATGTTTTTTTGATAAAAGGTTGGCCTGGATTAAAACTTAGCATGCCTCATGTATTAGGAAGCGATGGAAGTGGAATAATAAAGGAAATTGGATCTGGGGTCACAACTCTAAGTGAAGGAGAGAGGGTTGCAATTAATCCTGGATTAAGTTGTGGGAAATGCAAATTCTGTTTATCAGGTAATCAGAATTTCTGTAAAAGCTTTTCTATAATGGGAGAACACAGATGGGGCACTTATTGTGAATATTTTAAAGTCCCTGAAGAAAATGCGTTAAAATTACCTTCGAAAATTTCTTATGAACTCGCTGCAGCAGCACCACTTACTTATTTAACTGCTTGGAGACTTTTAACTACTCAAGCTAATCTTAAATAAGGAGAATATGTTTTAATCCATGGCGCAGGAGGAGGTGTGTCTACTGCTGCAATTCAGATTGCTAAGACTCTAGGGGCTAAAGTTATAACTACGACTAGTGATCAAGATAAAATGAAAAAAGCTCTAGAGTTAGGAGCGGATCATGTTTTTAATTATATAACCAACCCTGATTACGGTAAAACTATTTTCTCTGATATTACAAAAAAACAAGGAGTAGATGTTATTATTGATAGTGTAGGAAAAATAACAATCTCAAACAGTCTTCGCCTATTAAAACCCGGAGGGCGCTTAGTTATTCCCGGTGCCACAACAGGAGCAATAGCTGAGATTGATATCAGACAAATCTTCTGGAAACAAATCAAAATCTTTGGCTCGACTATGAGTAATCAAAGAGAATTCAGGGAGGTAATGAAATTAGTTTTTGAGGGAAAATTGAAACCAACCGTAGATAAAAAATTCCAATTAGAAGAAATTTTTGAAGCTGAGACCTATTTGAAAGAAGGTAAACAATTTGGAAAGGTTTTAGTAGAAATCTCTTAATTTTTAATATATTAAGGATCTGTAAAATTTATACGCTGCTTCAGCAACTTCTTGTTCAAATCCTGAAAAGAAATGATCCGCTCCATTGATTATTCTATACTTTTTTGGTTCTAAGTAGAAATTATAATGCTTCTCAAAATTCTCATAAATCGCTAAAGTATCTCGATTTCCTTGAATGAACAATTTTGGTTTTTCACTTTGAGAAAGTGTTTTATATTCTAGACCCATAAAATCCCAAGGAAAAGAAATAGCGCAAAAAGCAATTATTTTCTTAGAATAATTTACTGCAGAGCACCCTATAGCTGCACCATAGGAATATCCGTAGATCAATATTTTTTCAAATTTCTTTTCGTTTACGAGAAAATCGACACAAGCTTTCGCGTCACTTAATTCCCCCTCGCCATTAGAATGATTCCCACCTGAGCTTCCAACTCCTCTGAAATTAAACCGTAAGCAAGAAACACTATTTTGAATAAATGTGTTAAAAATGCTCGAGACTACATTATTATGCATATTGCCCCCATAATTTCCCTTTTTAGGGACTCAAATCCCGAAAAATTGAGGATGTGGGTGGCAGATTAAAGTAGCGATAGGCAAATTTTCTATACTTGATTGAAACAATTCGCTTTCAAGTCTAATGTCATTATTATATACATATATTTTTTCAGTACCACGCATATTTTTAATTAATCTTTAATCTATAATAATAATACTGTATAAAAAAATCTGGTCAAGATGAGTTATAATCGTATCTTAATCGAAAAAAAGTTAAGAAATTTTTTAGTAGAAGACAATGCATTTATTGACATCAGTTCAATATCTATTCCTGCAGATTCAATCTCATCTGCTAAAATTGTGACAAAAAGCAATGGCTTTTTAGCGGGGTTAGAAGAATTTGAGATACTATTCCATCTTTTAAATGTTGACGTCACGCTTAAGAAAACTGATGGAGATCAAATTCAAACCGGTGATATCATAGCCGAACTGCACGGAAAAACAAAAGATATTTTGTTGGGTGAAAGAGTGGGACTAAATCTTCTGAGTCATATGAGTGCAATAACAACAACTACTCGGAAATTTGTAAATATAATTGAAAAATCGGGTAAAAATGTAAAAATAGCGTGTACTAGAAAAACTCTACCTGGATTACGTCTTTTTGAAAAAAAAGCCGTTGACATCGGAAAAGGAGATACGCATCGTTTTAATTTAGATGATATGGTTCTGTTAAAGTCAAATCATTTAAAGTTCTTTAATGGAAATGTTGCCGAACTTCTCAAACATACGAAACTTAAAGTTAGTTTTACAAAAAAAATAGAGATTGAAGTAGAGAAAGTTGAGGATGTCATTACAGCGGTAAAAAATGGCGCTGACATTATTATGCTCGATAATATGAATCCCGATAAAGTTCAAGACGCTATAAACTTATTAAAACAACAAAATTTACGTGATCAGGTAATTATTGAAGTTTCGGGAAATATAACACAAGATAATATTGTAGATTATTTGATTTCGGAACCAGATGTAATAAGCACGAGCATTCTTACTCAAAAACCTACTGATTTTGTAGATATCTCCCTCAAACTTGATTAAGTAGAATTATATCTAATCAATCAGCACTTCATGAATAGAACTAATTACATCTTTAATCTTAACTATTGCTTGGTAAAGATCTTTGATTAATCCAAATTCTCCTACTACTAAAGCTATTTCAATCTTTTTTTCAGCAATTCTCCAATCAGTTACAGCTTTAATTATTGAATGAAATTTATGATAAAGCTCAGAAATCTCGTCTGCAATCGGTTCTTTAAAAGGATATACAAGATTTATATTCATAATTCGATATCCTTCTAAGTTTTCAAAGTTTTCGTGAATTTCAATGAATTTCAAGATTGAATCTCTTAATGCTTCGCTTTTAGAACTAAAGCCACTCTGATTTCGGACTTTCTCAAACCGATCTAACAAGTCATCGCTAATTTGAAGAGATATGATTTTCATTATATATTTTATAAGGCTGTTTCATAAATAAGTGTATAAAATTTCTATTTTTTACAAAATAATTTTAGAGACATTTTTAATCCCATCTCAAATTTATATTAAAATTTTTAATTCAATATCTTTTAATTCGTTATTTTTCAAAATATGTCGAATTAATATATAAAGATGGTCAATAATTTTCAAATTATTTTATATAAACTTATTAATATAGTCAATACTGTTGCTTAAATCTTCATTAGATGAGAGCTCGATAATTAACGCCCCTTTATATTGATAATTTCTAATCGTTTCTATAATTCTTTTAAAATCAATTTTTCCCGATCCCAGTGGTGGATGAGTATCAGAATCAGTTGTAAAGTTTTCAACGAGATGCACATTTTTTATCATTTTGTGATGTTGTTCCCATAATAAATTTACATCTCCGTCATTTGTGTAGAAATGACTAGTATCATATGTGAGAAATAAATCTCTTCTTCCAATTGAGTTTACAATATCTGCAATATTATTTTGATCTAACATAATATGCGTGTTTTTGGGCATATTTTCTAAACAAATAGTCAGATTCAGATCAATCGTAAAATCTAAAAGGGAATTTATTGCTCTTCCTAATTGTATGCTATTATAATCTCTTATGAACTTCAATAAAAAGTTAGCCAAACCGGGATGTATTGTCATTACATCAACATTGATTTCTTTACAAAATTTAGCAGTTTCAATATATGCTTCTGTCGAAGCTTTTGAAATTATGTCATTGTGAGAGCATAAGTTAACATCGATGAATGGACCGTGTACTTGCTTTTTTATTGGATATGAGTTTAATAATTCAATAAATTCTTGTCTATTTGTATCTGTAAATATATTTTGAGGATCAAGTACTAATTCTACAATTGAAATCTCATTTTCTTCGGCAAATTTAAGACACTCTTCTGTTGAATGATAATACATATTGAAAATACTAGTATACTTGTTATTGAGACCAGAGTCAATAATATTTCCTAACGAACTTATCCCTAACTCCATATTGTCCAACACATAACTTTAATTTTTTCTTAGTCTTTTAGGATAACATGCAAATAAACTATTAAACATCTTCTCGTGTTCTTCAAGATTTTTTTCAGGGATAGCTAATGGTTCTCCAATTTGTAGAGCGCCCCAATATACTTTTGCCATTTTTTCTAATACAACGGAAAATCGTACTGTGTGATCTAAGGATTTACCACAAATGATAGCCCCATGATTTGCAAGTATCGCTGCGTTATTTCTTCCCAACGCTTTAAGCGCACTTGTTCCCATTTCCTCTGTGTGAGCTTCAGTAATTTCAGTACATAGAATCTCTCCACCAAGAAAAATCAATTGTTGTTCCATTATAATTGGTATGCCTTTTCTTAGAACTGAAAGCATAGATATATAAGGAGAATGATTATGAATAACACATTTAACTTTAGGTCTATCCTTATAAACTGCTAGATGCATTTTAACTTCTGTGGATGGAATTTTACCTGAACCTAGTACATTTCCCTCTAAATCCATATGAACAATTAACTCAGGGCTTAATAAATTATATTTAGTTGAAGTGGGAGTAACTAATATTTCATTTTTATTTATCCTAACACTAACATTGCCTTCTCCATCCTCAACTAAGCCTTTGCTATAGATCTCTTGAGCTCCTCTTACAACTGTTTTACGAAGTTGTTCTATTTTATCTGTTTCCATATAAATTTAAATTAACAATTTATTAAAAATGTATTTTCATAGATTTAGATATTCATGAAGGATAAATTATGTTAACATTCATATTAAAATTAAAAATTCAACATAGTCCAACTTTTTTTATTTTATTTGGAAATATTTACAATGTCTAAATTAAAGTAACTTATTTAAAATGATTAAAAATGAGCCGTTTTATCTTACACTGCGATTTAGATTGCTTCTTTGCTGCTGTTGAGGAAAGAGATAATCCAGAATATTTGGGAAAACCTATAATTATAGGAGCAGACCCAAAAGATGGAAAGGGAAGAGGGGTAGTTAGTACTTGTAACTATGAAGCTCGTGAATTCGGACTTCATTCAGCAATGCCTATATCCCAAGCTTATAAAAGATGTCCTCATGGGATATACCTTCATCCCAATTTTGAGAAATATCAAAAAGCCTCAAAAGAAGTTATGGAGATTCTTAATTCTTATTCAGACAAGTTTCAACAAGTGAGCATTGACGAAGCGTATCTAGATGTATCAGATAAGTGTATAAATTTTAAAGAGGCTAGAGATTTAGCTGAAGAATTAAAAAACGAAGTTCAAAAAAATGTAGGTATAACCATCTCAGTAGGGTGTGCTCCAACTAAATCTATTGCTAAAATCGCTTCAGATTACAAAAAACCAAACGGAATTACCATCGTTGAGCAAAGTAAAATAAAAGATTTTTTAAAAAATTTAGATATTACCCGTATTTCAGGAATTGGAAAAAAATCTAAACTTTATTACAACAAAAAAGGCATTAAAACAATTGGTGACATAATAAATCTTTCACTTCCCAAAATGGTTCAATTATTTGGAAAAAACGGGGAATGGGTGTGGAATGTTGCAAATGGACTTGACACTAGAGAAGTAAAAGAATTTCATGGCTATAGAAAATCTATAAGTAAGGAGAGAACTTTTTATGAGGATACGGATGATCTTAATGTTATTTTATCTAAACTTGAAGAAATAAATAACAGAATTCATAAAAATGTAATTAAAAATAAGATTTATTATAAAACGGTAACTCTTAAAATAAGACTTGAAGGATTTATAACATTTACTCGTTCAAAATCCTTTACTCATCATATTCAAGATAAGAGTCGGGTTCTTAAAGTCATCAATGAGCTTTTGAGTCAATTTTCAACTGTGAACAAGAAAGTTAGGCTTATTGGAATAAGATTATCAAATTTGGAAAAAGCGCCAAGTGTAGCCCAAACTACATTGTTAAGTTATTTAGAAATTTAGTTTGGATTGTTTAAAAATTTTTAAGAATTTCATTCGATTTAAGCGCATTTAATAAATCATCGTGGATAGTTCCATTTGAAGCGATAAGTCCAGGAGCAGTAACCTTACATTTTTCATTTAGGTATTTAATTGGATTACCTTTAATGTCAGTGATCATTCCTCCCGCTTCTTTAACTAATAATTCACCTGGTAAAAAGTCCCATGTGAATGAACGTTGAATATTCATAGGCTTAATATAAATTTCAGCTGAACCCTCTGCAACCATGCATAATTTTGCCATACTATCCATTGGAATAAAATTAGTGATATTGAGCGACTTAGCAAAATCTAACACCCATGGTTTATTATAATGTAGGGAATAAGCCATACGAGAAGTTTTTAGGTTTTTGTTATCGCTTACTTTTAACTTAGAAAAGTTTTGATCTCCATAAGATACTTTAGCTCCATGGTTTTTTTCAGCTGAAAAGATCGTTAGGCTAGTATTCTTATAATTTGGCACACCGATGGCACAAACCGTTGGTTTGGTTTGAATCATCAACCCTATCCCAATAGCATATGCTAAATTCTTTTGGAAACCTTTGGTTCCATCAATAGGATCGACAGTCCATTGGCGATTAGAACTCGGTCCACGATAGTTTAGCGTTTCTTTTAGATTTTCCTCAAAATTAATTTGTATTGAAGTATAACATCTTTTAAGTATTTTTTCAGCATTTGAATTTAAAAAAACGCCACTCTCCTCTTCGGCGATAATTTGATCTTCTGGGAAAGATTTCTTAATTTCAGATATTATAAAAATCTGAGAAGCAAAATCTGCTAGAGTGACTGGAGAATCGTCTTTCTTTATAAATGATGAAGAATGCTTAGTTCTAAACCATTCTGTAATCTTTGAGGCTTTTTTAACCAAATCAATAGCTAATGATAATTCTTTAAGGTATGCAACCATAAAATTCAACTCAACCTAGTAAAAAAGCTTTTTTTTATTAAATCTAATTCTAAATTTTCTTTGAATCCTTAAATAGATCGAAGATATCCATTTCATAATCTACTGTATCTTCAGGTAACAGATTTGGCTCCTTTATTAATTTCGCCAGATAGTAAACTTTACATCCTCTTTCTAAGTATTGTAAAACGGTATAAGCCCCTTCTAAATGACTTCCACAACACAAACTTCCGTGATTTGCGAGAATTACAGCATTTCTCTCTTCTAGACTATCTTTTACATTACCAGCTAATTCTTCACTGCCGGCTTCTCCGTACTCTGAGCAGACTACTTCTCCTCCTAAATAAGGTACAAGTTCTTCCATAACGGGAGGTAACGATAAATTGAGCGTACTAAGTATTGTCGAGTAAACACCGTGAGAGTGTATAATTGCATTCACATCTTCGCGTTCTTTATATATGCCAAGATGAAGGTGTTTTTCCACTGAGGGATTTCTTTCACCTTCGATTACTTTACCATTAAGATCAATTATTAAAATATCATCTGAAATCATATCTTCGTAATTTACATTACTGGGAGTAATTAATACTATTTCTTCGTCCCCCTTTTTCATCCTCATGCTCACGTTTCCCGCTGATCCAATAACATGGCCGTCATTTAGTAATCTTTTACAAACTTTTACAATTGCTTCCTTAAATTTGGTGAAAGATTGATCTAATGAATCCTTTTTTTCCTTAAATCCTTCAAAAACCTCGGGATTTAAAACATGAGTTGGTTTCCCTTTGTCTAACCATGAGACTATATCTTCAAGAAGCATTTTAGATTGTCTGTGAATTACTTCAGTTGTATTTCCACCAACATGGGGGAGTACTATAACATTATCTAATTCTAAAAACTCATTATCTTCATCAAGAGGTTCCATGGGAAAAACATCTAGAGCCGCTCCAGCAATTATTCTATTCTTTAAGGCTTCGTATAAGTAATCATAATCTACAAGGCTTCCTTTAGCCAAGTTTATTAAAAAAGCTGTTTCTTTCATCATTTTTATCCGATCCTCGTTAATTAAATTATCGTTATCATCTGTAGCAGCTGCATGGATTGAAACGAAATCTGCTTTTTTCATTAAAGTGTCTAAATCAGTTTTTTTACCGTAAATTTCAACGACATCATCAGATACATACGGATCATAAATAAGAAGATCAACACCAAATGGTTTCAATCGTTCAGCAACGCGTTGTCCTATCTGACCAAAACCAATAATCCCTACTGTTTTATCCAATAGCTCACTCCCCATGAACTTATTATAACATTTAATCCAATCTTCAAAATCAATAACTTCAAAATCATCAGAATGCAAAAACTTATCTAATTGAGTCAAATTTCTTGCCAACGATATGATTAATCCAACAGTTAATTCAGCAACAGCAACTACGTTCCTAAGAGGTGTATAAATTACGGGAATCCTATTTTTAGTAGCCGCTTCTAAATTAATATTGAATGGATCTCCTCGACACGACCCAATCAATTTCAAATTTGTTTTTTCAAATAATTCCGCTTTTTTTAAATCATCTGCAACCGTAATAAAAATATCGTAATCCTTTAACTTTTCAATCATCTCCTTGACATCAAAATAAATATTTCCAGTTTCTCTCCAACTCTCATAAGTGACATCCATTTTCTTTCTCAATTCCTTTAAAACTTCATCCGATATGCTTGCTGTTATAAAAGCTCTCATCATCTTCTCAACTCATTCAAAAAATAAGTAGTTAATTTAGATATTAGATTAATTAATACCAAATAATAAAAGTTAGAATCAATAAAAAGTATAATTAAAATTTTTTAAAACATTAGGCTTCTTAGTTTCATTAAATTCCGAATTTGACCTTCAATAACCTTTATTTTACCCGAAGAATACGCTTTTACTGCTCCAAGCTCCTTATTAAATAGCTCCAACATTATCTTTTCTGAGGTAAATTCGATCTTTACTGGAGCCTTCCCATCGCTAGTATTGTCCTTTACCTCAATTCCTTGATCGTTATTTACCAGAAGCATTACATTCCGGTTAGTATCTAAGAATGTTATCTGTATGGGTTCTTCGTAGTTAGCTAATTTTCTTCTAACTTTTTCAGAGTTATTGTAACGGTTTTCGATTTCCTTTAAACACGATTCAATACTATTAAATTCTGACAATTTATCACACCCCTAAAATACGAATACAACTTTAGTATGTAATAATTAACTTTCCTTTATAAAAATTTAATAAATATATGAAAAAGAAATTACAAATTATCAATTTTATTTTTAAGGTTTTTCCATTCAAGATAAATGGATTTATATTTCTCTGAAATGCTAGGATTACTCTTTATCTTCTCATATGTAATGAGATCTTTAACCATAACTTTATAATCTGAATAAATATCTAACGCTTTCAGAGTATTCATTGCTACTCCTATAAAAGCTGAGTCTTTTACTAATGGGATTGAAATTTCTGAATCTAACACATTTGCCAACAATTTGCTAAATTCTTCTGATTTAGCCATACCTCCAGCGCAAAAAGTTTTAGTATTTAAATCAGTATAGTTATTTAAAGCATTATAGTTTTCCAATATTCCAAATGCGATATTTTCAAGAACACTTCTACCAAAATCTTCAATCTTGGGGAGTTCCTCAGATATCATCATAGGAGGTTGAAAAGCAAATACGCCTCTTTTTATTGAAGTTTGATTTTTAATGTTCATATTTTCGGGTCCTAAGTACGCGTAAGTTGATAAAGCTCCCGGTGGAGACAATTTTAAATATGTATCCATCAAAAAGTCGGGATTTTCCTCTGAATTAGACAAAAAACTTTTCTTAAACCAATTATAGGAAGCACCTGTGTTGCCCGCATTCCCTTCTAATAACCACTTTCCCTGTACAGAATGACAAGATGTCCAATAATTATTTGAAGGATCAATAATCGGTTTATCCACTACGAGATGAAGTGGGGCTGTTGTACCTAAACTGATACCGATATCTCCTTCTTCAATAACTCCCATTCCTAACAGGGTTGCTTGAGTATCTCCTCCTGCTTTGACTATAGGAATATTATTTTGATTAAAGTTGAATTTTTTAGCTAATTCCGGCTTTAATTCACCAACTAAAGTTCCTGATTCCACAATATCTGGGAATAAATCGGGATTGAAATCAAAAGTATTTATTATTTCTGAACTCCACTCCTTTTTTTTAATATCTAATAACTGAGATTCCGCAGCAGATGAAAAATCACTAACGTAGATTCCACTAAGACGGTATACTAACCAATCATCCAACATTAGCACTTTACTTATTTTTGCATAAGTTTCTTCCTCTTCTTCTCTGAACCATAATAACCTAGCTAAGCAAAATAATAAAGAAGGACTATGACCGGTTATTTCAAATAGATCCTTTTCTGAAAATTCATCATCTATTAGATAAGCAGAATCAATTCCGCGAACATCTATATTAGGCCCTCCATAAACAACGTCCCCCTTTTCGTCTAAAAAAACAGATGCAATCCTTTGAGCACATGTAGATATTCCTAAAATTTTGGTATTTTGATTCTTAATTTTAATAAGAACTTGATTTATTCCATTAACTATTTTATTCCAGATATCTTCCATGTTAAAACTTTTAACAAAACCATCTATCCCCTCATTAATTATATTAATGTTTTGACTATTGAAATGAACCAATTTCAAACCTTCTGAAACTAAACCAACTTTTACAGAATTAGATGAAAAATCTATTACAAGAATCAGATTTTCATTTTTTTCCATAATTCTCATCTGGAAAGTTTGTAAAATTATGATGAAGTTAGATGTTTCCGTACAACATTTCCTCGTGGAAATTCTTCTTCAAAAAGTATTGCTTGAAAAGTGTATATCTTTGTACTTTTTAAATCTCTCCAAGCTTCAGAAGTAAGCCATGCTTTATTACATGTGTGCTCTAAGAAAGTTTCCACATCCCAATTTCTATCGTGGTCAACAGGAACTTGTGGGAGCAATAAACCTCTTCGCATGCCTTTCTCTACTATCAGCCCATCTCTTCCAATTACGATTTTTTCAATATAATCTTTCGGATCGCTTACTTCTATCAATTTTGGAGGAGTCAAGATTGAAAGTTCAATAACAATATTATCCATTTCTTCAAGTGTGACGGGGGGAAAGCGTGAATCTTCTATAGCCGAACTTACCGACACCCGATGAATAGCATCAAATAAAGAGAATTTAGGTTCAATGTATCCGATACACCCTCTTAAGTGGTTACCGTCAACATTTTGAACGTTTAAGGTTACAAAAGCACCATATTTATCCGTAAATTTCTTCCTCAAATCATCCGGAACTATTATTCTTTTACTATTTTGAAGGAAATGCACGATATTCTCTCTCGCAAATTTAATTAAAACTTTTCCTTCTTCTAATGTAAATATTTCTTTTTCTGTCATGCTCAATCTCTTAGAATTTGCTTTCAGTATATAATAGGAGACGGTTAATTATAATAATAACTTAGTTAGAATGTTTAATAATATTTCCGTTAGGTTCAGCATCATCGTTATTTATTTCGATTCCGCTTAGAAATACTTTCCATAGTTGAACTGTGGTTTTATAACCCTCATAGGGAGAAAATTTTGCTTTTGTTTTGAACGATTCTGGCTTTATAGGATATTCAGGAATCTTATCAACTATGATTAAATCAGCATCGTAGCCTACTTTAATTAATCCTTTATTCTTAATATTAAAAATTCTTGCAGGATTTTCAGAAGTAACCTTAACAAAAGTTTCAAGAGAAATTTCACCTCTGAAAACTTTATCTAATAATATTAATGCATAGGTTTCAAATCCGGGGAATCCCGAGGGTGCGTTTATATAATCTTGAGCCTTGTCTTTCATTGAATGAGGTGCGTGATCCGTGCCTACAAGGTTTATGTTCCTTTCCTTAAGTTCTTTGAATAAAAATAAGGAATGTTCTTCGTCCCTTAAAGGAGGTAGAACTTTCCCAAAATTAGGATTGCTTAATTGTATGGTATTTGCCAGTGTTAAGTGGTGTGGCGTTGTTTCGAAGGTGATTTTTAAATTTGGTTTCATATCTAAAGCTTTTTGTATTAAATTATAACTATCTTTACAACTTATATGGCAAAAATGTATAATTGGATAATTTTCAGCGCTCAAATCCATATCTACAATAATTTTATAACAATTATCGAGAACGAAGTTCACGTATTTAGCTTCTAGAGTGGTAGGGTAAAGATTATTATGTAATTCTAATATGGGCACATTATTCAATGTTCCACTAGTATAAATTTCCTTCTTTTCTTCTGGAGTTATGGGCCAATCTGGGTGAATAAATATGGGAATTTGCAATTTGGACGAAATATTAAGGATTTTCTGAACATTCAAATAATTTGTCCAATCTATGTCGTTTAAAGAGCCTAACGGATAGATTTTAAAACCAATAACACCTAAATCAATAATTGAAATAATTTCTTTGAGATTAATATCCTTAGGAATTCCAGCGATAAATCCTACATTCACGAATATCTTGTTCTCTGCTTTTTTCATCCATTTTTTAATTTGAGTTGGGTTTATCGCAGGAGGAATCGTATTCGGCATATTAAAAACTGTCGTAACTCCAGAAAAAGCTGCTGCTAATGTTCCAGATGAAAAAGTTTCTTTTTCACTCTGTCCCATGTCTCTTAAATGAGAATGAATATCGATTATACCGGGTAAAATTTTTCTCTTTTCGCAATCTATTTCTATCCCATCTTCATTTTTGCTTCGAATTAATTTTACATCATCATCAAAGTTATCATTTGTAACAGATGTAATCTTACCCTTAACGATTAATAAAGCTCCATCCTGGAGCGAGCCATTATTATATATTAACGCGTTTTTTAATATCAAAGATCTATGTCTATAGCTAAATTCTCTTTTTGGTCAATTAGAAAATTAACATACAAAATTTTATTTTCAATCCCTTTAATATTTGAAAGATTAGTATATATTAATTTGTATTTTTCATCAACCACACCCAAAAAATCAACTGTACACTGTGAATTTTTAGGAAAAGGAAAAATATAACAATACTCATTAAGTTTATACAAATCCTGTAAGTTGATGAGAGTATTATGCGTATTTCCTTTTTCAAATTCGTCTATAATCAAAATTTTATCATTATGTAGATCTTTAATGTTTTCTAAAACCGATTTACCATTTAGGACTCTTTTAACAAAAATTCCTGGTGTAGATTTCTGCATTCCTATGAAATTTGTTTTTTCAACCCCAATTATCTTATCCAATGCTTTTTTTAAGAGTAAAGCTTGGGATCTCTCATCAGAGCCTAAATATCTTAAAGAATTACCTTCAAACTTTATTAAACATTGGATTGAATCAATATAGATGTATAAGTTATTGGTTTTCCTTATTGAATAAGAACAACAGAAAGACTCTCGTATAATTGAGCACAAGTTATAAATATCTAGAGGTGTATGTCCATTATCTATAACCTTCTTGGAATAATCGGAAATTTTTTCTATAAATAATATAAAATTTACCACTCGAATCAAAACAAAATAATTGGTTTAAAATCCATCGAATTTTTTAAATATATTATCAAAACCAGGTGGCAAGCCCTTTCCACCTTTTTTTCCTTTTTTTTGCATTTGTAAAGCCTTCTTCATAAATTTCTTCATTTGATTATATTGATCGAGCATCTTATTTATTGCAGCATAGTCTGTGCCACTTCCAATAGCAATTCTTCTTTTTCTAGTTTTTTTTATAATTTTTGGATTATCTTTTTCGGCTTGAGTTAAAGAATTTAAAACGACTTCCCACTTCTCTAGATTTTTTTCAGCATCATCAGTTAAAGCCTCAGGAATATTACCTCCTCCCATCATTGCTAAGATTTGTTTCATATTTCCAACTTTTTTAATACTTTTCAATTGAGACAAAAGATCGTCTAGCGTGAATTTACCTTTCATCATCCGCTTTACTAAATCTGGATCCACATCAATTTCAGCTTCTTGTACTCGTTTAACCAAGCCTTCTAAATCTGGAACCCCTAATAGGCTACCTACAAATGTTGTAGGGTTAAATTCTTCAAAATCCTCTAGTTTTTCGCCGACTCCTATAAATCTTATAGATTGATTAGTGGCAGCACAAGCAGAGAGTGCTCCCCCTCCCTTAGCCGTTCCGTCCAATTTAGTTACAATAATACTTCCGATGTTTGTAGCCTTCGCAAACTCTTCCGCCTGTGAATATGCTTGCTGCCCTAAGCTTCCATCGATTACCAAGATTACTTCGTTAGGTTTTAAGCTAGCTTCAATTTTCTCCATTTCTTTCATTAATTCCTTTTCTTCCTTGTGTCGACCAGCCGTATCAACTATAACAATATCGTGTTCGTCATTAATAGCTTTTTTAGTTTCTCTAAACGCAAGTTTAATAGCATTTTTTTCGTTTGGATTTCCATAGCACTTTACACCAATTTGGCTTGTTAGTTGAACGAGTTGTTCGTATGCTCCTGGTCGCCATGTATCTGTCGTAACTGCAGCCACCTTATATCCCTTGCTCTTATAAAATCGCGATAACTTCCCAATAGTCGTAGTTTTTCCTGAGCCTTGAATTCCCACAAGTAATATTACATTACTTTTCCCCGGTTTAATTCTAATTGGTGCAGATTTCCCACCTATTGTTTTGACTAACTCGTCATGAACAAGTTTGATTATAAAATCTTTTCTTCTCGCCCTTTTAAGATCAGTATTCATAGCCTCTTTTTTAATATTTTCAGTCATCTGGAAAACTAACTCAACTTTTACGTCAGCACTTAGTAAAGCTCGTTGTAAATCTTGGATTATTGCATTAATTACTTCTTTGTCAATTTGAGGTAATCCTCGTAGCTTCCGCATTATTGACTCTAAGTCTTTCCCTAGTTTTTTAAATGCCATGATACATCGGTTTTTGCATTTATAATTTAAATATAAAAATAAACAAAAACTAATATTTTTTTTTAAATGATTATAATATTATATAAAAAAGAAATGTGAAAATTAAAAATATTACTTATTAATATTTAGAGAAAAATAAAAGGTGAAAATAGATTATGTCAATCCGTAGAACTGAAATTCAAAAGTTAAAATCGGGCCAGTATATTATGGTAGATGAGGAACCATGCATTATTAAAGCAACTGAAAGATCTAAAAGTGGTAAGCATGGACATGCGAAAGTTCGTGTTGTATGTGTCGGTGTGTTCGACAATAACAAGAGATCTCTCACAATACCATCGGGTCACATGGTTGAAATTCCAGAAATCATCAAAGGATCAGCTCAGATAAATTTTATTGAAGAAAAGTCCATTAACATTATGGATTTAGAAACTTATGAGTCGGTGGATGTTAATTGGCCCCCAGAAGAAGATTTAAAGACGAAATTAAAAGAATTACAAGCAGATCCAGGGAAGATGTCTTTATCACAAGTAGAATATTGGCAACTTGCAGGAAAAACATTAATATCTCGAATAATTTTGAATTAAGAAGTTAATAAAGCTTTTTTAAAATATAAAAAAATCATTTTCTTAAATTACCATATTTTTTAGACATATTATTATTGAGAAAAACCTAAAAATGAAGTCTGAGATTCATGGATAAAAAACCCGTTTCATTAGCTTGCAGAATGGACTCTGAGAGAGCGATTAAATTAACTAGGAAGATTTTTGAGTTTCTTGTGAAAAAGGGGGAAGTTGTTCAAATGGAAACCAGAATCGCTCCAAAGATTTTTCCACATGGTGCTAAAGATTTAAAAGAAATGACAGCTGAAAATACCAAATTTTTAATTTCTATTGGTGGAGATGGGACAATATTAAGAGTTGTAGGTAGTCTACCCCAACGTAACCCACCACCTATTTTAGGAGTAAATATTGGGTCAATAGGTTTTTTAGACGAGTCTAATGAGCGAACCATTTTTAACGATATAGTCCGCGTGTTGAAAGGAGACTTTTTAGTGGAGAAGTGTTCTAAATTAACTCCATTTGTAGTCAAAGATTCTGAAGAAATTAGATTGAGTAATGCATTAAATGAAATCTTAATTATTTCATCAAAGAGTTCAAAAGTCCTATTAGCGTCTGTTAAAATAGATGGATGTTTTCTAAACCGTAGCTATTTAGACGGAATAATTATATCTACCTCTGTAGGCTCTACAGCATATAATTTAAGTGCGGGAGGTGCAATTGTTAAATCTACAATGGATGTGATGCAATTAACTCCATTAAACAGTTTTGCTCGATCAGGATTGAAACCAATTGTACTTCCAATTGACAGTGAGATCGAAGTCCAACTTTTAAGACAACGTCTGAGCGCAAAGATCATTATTGATGGCCAAAGAACCATAAAAGAAATTCAACCAAAGACAATTATTAGAATACGTAAAGCAAATTCCCATACAAGTTTTATTCGCCTTTCCAAGAGTATAAGCGATAATTATATTAGACGTATAAGAAAAAAAATAATAGGTACAATTAGGGTTCCAATTGATGATAGCCCAGAATCAGAAGAAGAATTCAATTCTGGTTTTTGATACAAATATCTTTCTAACTGGTATAGATTTTAATTTTTTTAAGGAAACAATAGTATCTACTCCGGCAATAATTAATGAAATTAAAGTCAAAAAGTATAAAGATCAGAATAGAAATATATTACAAAGAATTGAACTTGCTATAGAACTGGAAAAATTAATAATAAAAAACCCCACTGAATATTATATCAAGTTAGTGGAAGAAAAATCTAAAATTACTGGAGATATTAACGCCTTATCAAAAACAGATGTTGAATTAATAGCTTTAGCTTTAGAATTGATGAGTACTACGGATAACGAAATCGTACTATATACAAACGATTATTCTATGGAAAACTTATGTAGTGAATTTAATCTTAAGTTTAAAGCATTATTTAAGAATGGGATAAAGTCTAAGATATATTTTGAGGTTTTTTGCCCATACTGTAAGACAATATACAAACCTGAAGATTTGAATGCCAATTGTGAAAGGTGTGGGCTAAAACTCAAAAGGCGTCTTTTAAAAAAAGAAAAAATATAGTGCAAAATATAAAGGGAAAAAACCAAATTAATAATGGATAAAAATATTAAAAGATAAACCATGGGCACTAAAATAAATGAGTTAGTGAAAGAAGTAAGGAGAACTATAACCTTTGAAAATCTATTAAATAAGCACATTGCAATAGACGCTTTTAACACGATATATCAGTTTTTAGCTATTATTAGGCAACAAGATGGAACACCCTTAAAAGATTATGATGGAAACGTAACTTCTCACCTGTCAGGATTGTTTTACAGAACTATTAACTTTTTAGAGCATAACATAAAACCTATTTATGTGTTCGACGGGATTCCTTCCGAGTTAAAACTAGAAACTATAAAAGAAAGAAGGAAAATCAAGGAAGTAGCTAAGGAAAAAATGATTACAGCACAAGAAAAAGAAGATTATGGAGAAGCAAAAAAGTTCGCTCAGATGACTTCTAAATTAGATACTAGTATGATCAACGAGAGCAAAAAACTTTTAAAATATCTTGGTATCCCCATTGTTGATGCTAGCTCTGAGGGTGAAGCCCAATCTGCCTTCTTAGTTGAAAACGGTGATGCTTGGGCTTGCGCTTCTCAAGATTATGATACATTGTTATTTGGGGGAGAAAGGCTAATACGTAATTTTGCTGTCAGTAGGAGCAAAAAATTTAAAAATACAACAGTAACTCTTGACATAGAATATATTTCGTTATCAAAATTCCTCGAAAGTTTAAAAATTACTCGAGAACAATTAATAGAAATGGGAATTTTAATCGGAACAGACTTTTTTCCTGGAATTAAGGGAATTGGGCAACATAAAGCTCTCGAATTAATAAAAAAATACGGTTCGTTGGAAAATATTATAAAAAATAATGTTAAAGTTGGTAGCATAGAAATTAAACTTGAAAAAGATCTAATTGAACAAATAAAAGAGATCTTTTTATTCCCCAATATAAAAAAAAATTATCCAAAGATAATCTGGGATAAAATAAAGTACGATGAAGTTGAGGAGTTACTGATTGAACAACACAATTTTTCAAAACAGAGAGTTCTAAATGCTATTGAACGTTTAAAGAAGCAAGACTCCTCCAAAACACAAGTGTCTTTAGATAGTTTCTTCAAAAAAAATTAATTTTTATTGTTAAAAAAAAGCAAAAATTTTTACAAAATTATTATTTCTTAATTATATATAATCATATTTTTTTAAAACGATCGAAAATGACAGCTAAAGAAAACGACGAAAGTGATATTAATAGCAAGGTTATAGCTTTACGGGTCCAAGAAGCAAAAAAAAGGGATATAGGTCGAAATATTGCTAGAATTGATCAAGAGACTATGGAGGAGCTAGATATTAAAACTGGCGATGTCATAGCTCTGGTTGGAAAAAAGGAGAGCGCAGGGATTGCATGGCCAAGCTATCCTTTAGATAGTGGATTAGGAATAATTCGTATCGATTCCAGGTTGAAAAAAAATACGGGGACAAGTATTGACGATACAATTCAAATCAGGAAAGTAAGTGCACAACCCGCTCAAAGTATAGTTTTAGCACCAATAAGCGTTAAAATCAAATCAAATCCTCGATTTGAAACTTTCGTTAAGCGAAAATTACACAATTTCCCCGTTACAATTGACGATTTCATTTATATCTCTATTGGAATTAGTAGAGAAATCATGTTCAAAGTTATAAATATAAGGCCAAACGGAGTGTGTATAATCAAACCGGAAACAACTTTGCATATTAGTGAACATATTACTGAAGATGAAGAAAAAGGAGCAGATTATGTTACTTACGAGGATGTTGGTGGTTTAGATCGAGAAATACAAAGAGTTAGAGAAATGGTCGAGCTCCCTCTTAGACATCCCTCATTATTTAAACGATTAGGCATTGATCCTCCTAAAGGAGTATTATTAAGGGGACCTCCAGGATGCGGAAAAACTCTTTTGGCAAAAGCAGTTGCTAATGAAAGCGAAGCTTATTTCATTTCAATAAATGGACCAGAAATTATGAGCAAATTTTATGGCGAATCTGAGAAAAAACTTCGAAATATTTTCACAGAGGCTGAGGAAAAGAGCCCTTCTATTATCTTTATTGACGAAATCGATGCTATTGCCCCAAAAAGAGAGACTGTAACTGGTGAAGTAGAGCGGAGAGTCGTTGCTCAACTATTAGCTCTGATGGATGGATTACATGGTAGAGGTAGAGTAATCGTTATTGGCGCAACAAATAGACCTAATAGTTTAGATCCGGCATTAAGGCGTCCCGGTAGATTCGATCGAGAAATTGAGATAAAAGTACCTAATGAAAAAGGGAGAAGAGAAGTTTTCCAGATTCACACGAGGAATATGCCTCTCGATAAAAAAATATCGTTAAAGGAGTTTGCTAATATCACCCATGGATTTGTAGGAGCCGATATTTCTGCAGTCTGCAGGGAAGCGGCAATGTCTGCGCTTAGAAGATATCTACCACACATTGATTTGGAATCCGAAATTATTGATCCTGAATTACTAGAACAAATTGAAGTCACTAAAGCTGATTTTGAAGAGGCTTTAAAGGAAGTAATGCCCTCTGCAATAAGAGAAGTGTTTGTAGAAATACCAAACGTTACCTGGGATCAAATAGGCGGATTGGAAGATTTGAAGCAGAAGTTAATAGAGTCTGTTGATTGGCCCTTGTCACATCCAAACATTTTTGAACGTATGGGGATAAGTCCTCCAAGAGGAATCTTACTTTACGGCCCCCCTGGATGTGGAAAAACACTTTTAGCTCGAGCAGTTGCTACTGAAAGTAAAGCTAATTTTATATCGATTAAAGGTCCCGAGTTATTATCCAAATACGTTGGAGAAAGTGAAAAAGCAATTCGTGAAGTTTTTCGAAAAGCAAAAATGGCTGCACCTTGCATTATATTTTTTGACGAATTTGATTCTATAGCTCCAAGTAGAGGTAGACATACCACTGACTCAGGAGTTTCAGAAAAAGTTCTCTCGCAATTTTTAACTGAACTGGATGGGTTAGAAGTAAAGAAAGATATCATAGTAATTGCAGCTACTAATCGACCCGACATTTTAGATCCTGCTTTAATAAGACCTGGAAGAATTGATAGAATATTACTAGTTCCCCCTCCTGACGAAAAAGGAAGAGAAAAGATATTGCAAATTTTCACCAAAAATATGCCACTAGCGAGCAATATAGATTTAAATAAGTTAAATGAGAAGTTAGAGGGTTATTCTGGGGCAGATGTTGAAACTTTATGTCGTGAGGCAGGTATGATTGCGCTAAGAGAAAATATGAGGGCAAGAAAAATTTCAAAAGATCATTTTGAATTGGCAATAGAATCAACTAATCCAAGCGTTACTTCAAAAGTAATTGAATTTTATGCAAAATTTGGAAAACAATTAAAAAGTCTAATCATTGAACAAGCAAAGGAAGATCGAATGGTTATCTAATATTAAAAAAGTTAATTTGGGAGAAATAATTTCTATTTATTGAATATAATTTTAAATTTTATGTAATTAAAAGGTGAACAATTATCGAATCACAAAGATGGAATCAAAAACCCGTAGTTAATTCATTAATCGAAATACTAATTAAAAATAAGGGTGAAGTATTAGATAAACGATTAGAAGAACTACTCAAGAAGGATTTCTCTTTTATTAATCCATTAATGTTGGAGGAATTGCTGATGAAGTTAGAAAGTCGTGGTATTATAAACGTTTTTCGAGTCTCAAAAACTAAGAAAATGATTGTACTTAACAAAAGAAATCAACAAATTAAAAGCGAAATTATGGAAGAGTTAAACTGATTGGAGTTTTTTCCAATTTACACATTCTTGCGATAAAGTTATATTTTCAGACTGAGATTTAAATTTCCTTTCCCTTATATCTACAAAGATAGGATAGTTTACAGCATTTCCCATCACTAACATTTCTCCTACGCCTAAACTTGAGATTATGTCCGCGTAATCTTTAGTAATTGTTTCTGAGCTATCCATTAAGTGTTTTAAATCGTAAGGATTTTTAATGTTTAAAATTAACTGTGCATTTGTTTGAGATAAAGCGGTAGTACTTAGCTTTTTAGGCCTTTGGCTTATTAGACATAAACAAGCCATAAATTTTCTTCCTTCTCTAGCAATAGTTTCAATTATATATTTTGATAATGCTTTAGAATGAGCCGCTTCTGAACAAAATTGATGTGCTTCTTCTATAATTAATAAAAATGGAGGAATTTCGTTTTTTCTCCTTAAATAAAACAGTTGATTACATATGTAGTCAACAATTATTTGTTTTTTACGAATTGATATTTCATTTTGAAGGTTAAAAATAGAAATTTCACCTTGGTTTATGACATTTTTCATTACTGGATTTTCTTGTGGTCCAAAAAGGTTTAACCGTTCTAATTCAGACAACCATCCAATTAAGGCTAGCTTTGTGCTTTTCCCGCCTTCTGGTTCTTTTTCAATTAATTCAATAATGTCATTAAGAGTAAAGTTTTTCTTTGTTTCTTTTCTTAGTTTCTTGATATATTTAGATAATTCTCTTATCTGAACATTTGAAATTTGTTCTTGATATTTTTTATAAACAAAAGCGTTCAATTTAGGGACAGAAATTTGAAAATATGATGTATCTATAACCTTAACCTTATTTTTTAGCGTAGAAATAGTTTTTAGATATTGATATTCTCCATGGACATCAATCATTATAATTGCAGGGGTCCCAAAAGCTTTCTCCCGGGTAAGTAATTCCTCGATAATAACTGATGTAAGATAACTTTTACCTCCCCCTGAGATTGAAAGAATAGCAAAATGCTTATTCAATAGTCGATTCATATTAATGCAAGCATCAAGATTTGATACCTTTACTTTACCTAAATTTAACCCTTGTTTTTGGTCAAGACCTATAAAGCTCTTGAGAATTTCGTCGTCAACCAAATATACTTCCTTACCTGGAGCTGCAGGATACATCATCCTTTTAATCGTTTTTATTTCAGATTCGTTAGAATCCTTGAAGTCTATAATCCCTAGATTCCTAACAATAGCAACAGCATATTCAAAATCATCGCTCGGAAATAAACCTCGAAGAATATTAGGATTACTTTCGTTGTTGTAAGCTTTAATTGTTAAGGCGTCGGAAAAGTATTCGTTTAATAATACGATTTTTTCAACGATACCAATCAAATATCCTTCAAGTGATTTTGTAGACACAAACAAACCCTTTTTAACAAATATCCCATCAGTTCGTTTGTTTATTACGAATGGATATTTCATAACATCAGGTAATTGAAGAAAATTAAAGACAATGCCAAGCTTAACAGACATTAAATTAAGTAATAATTAAAATTAATAAAAAGAAGATTAGTGATTGAATTTACTGATTTAAAAAGATTGTATTCTAAAACAAAAATAAAATGAAAAAAAATATTAGCTCTATCTTTCCAATTTTCCCATAACTCTTAGTATTACGTAATATCCATTTTTCCAAAAGTAGATCATAAATAATGTAACAGCCAAAATCGCAAATACCGCAATTCCTGAGAATAGAATCTTATAACCTGCTGGAGCTGAGAATAAAAATACAAAAAAAGGTGAAGTTTCGCTAGAACCCAACTCTTGAATTAATGAGATTATAATACCAATAATAACTGCCATAATGCTTATTAACAAACCTCCAGCTGCTATTTTAACATCAACAC
>JAGXOB010000199.1 GCA_019894735.1 Promethearchaeota archaeon
ATTCTGCACATATTGTTTTAGCTTCATTTTCTAAAAGAGATTTTCTTGGTTCATTATATGCTTGGTTGATAATCTTTGAAGTATTATTCAAGGCAACAACATCCATGTAGATTAATAAGACACACATAATGAGTTTAAAATCGTTTTGATTGAATATACAATTAATTAAATAGAATCAATTATCGAGAAGCTGAGTTTGTAAATATTCATAACTATTAGAATTTTTCAATATTTTTTGATTCTTACAATATTTTTGCGTAGCATTTGTGTATTAAATAATATTTTATATTCTTTTTGAAAAAAATAGAACATATTTCGGTTTCGAGTAGCTTAAATATGAACTGTTCTTTTATTCATTATCCTCAACTGGAGATATGTGGCTTGAAGGATAGAAAAGATTGGCAAAACATCTATACACTAATGAAACTTGCAGAGATGGGAGCACACAAAAGAACAACCAAAATCTCAACTGAATCTTTTTCGGAAAATCTAGGTTTTTCTCAACAAACTGCTTCAAGACATTTAATAGAACTTGAACATGAAAAATGGATTAGAAGAAAAATAACTCCTGAAGGTAGTCTTGTAAAAATCACTTCGATAGGATTAAAAAAACTTACAAAATTATACTCTACTTTGCAGAGGTTAATTGAAGTAGCTCAACCATTAACATTTACCCTTGAAGGAACTGTTTTTTCAGGTTTAGGAGAAGGCGCATATTACATATCAAAAGATTTTTACAGAAAGCAATTCATTCAAAAATTTGGTTTTGATCCATATCCTGGTACACTAAATCTTAAACTTTCAACAGATTTTGATCTCGAAACAAGAAAAGACCTAGAAGCGTATCCAGATGTTGAACTTAAAGGATTTACTAGTGAAAACCGAACTTTTGGTATAGTGAAAAGTTACCCAGTTAAAATTAATAATGAAATTAATGGTGCACTAATATTCGCACTTAGAGGTCATTATGATCTTTCAGTTTTAGAAATTGTAGCTCCTATCTGCTTAAGAAAACATCTGAATTTAACTGAGGGACAAAAGGTCAAAATTGAAGTTTTTGTTCTAGCTAAAACTTAGTCCTCTATTAATATGAATAATTTATCGAATAATTTGTGTTTTTAGAACGTTTGACTGCTAGAATATACCCTACAGCCAATCCAGAAATCAAACCTCCTAAATGTGCAAAATTATTTACGTTAGGACCAGAACTTAAAAACAACAAGAAGAAAGAGTAAATCAGTGCACCAACAATTGATTGACTTATTGTTCGTCTAGTATAGATTGTAACCGCTCCAAACATTGCAAATATTGCTCCCGATGCTCCAACAGAAGGTAGGTCTAATGGTAACACAATAAGTGATATGAGGTTTCCTGTAAGTCCACCTATAAAGAAGATAAATAAATATTCGGTCAATGAGAAAAGTTCTTCTGATCTTAGTCCAAAAATCACTAGAAATAGCATGTTTCCAAAAAGATGAGCGATATTTCCATGAACGAAGATAGATGTCAAGATTTGATAATAAAATCCGCCATAAATAACTAATCTATTAACTTGACCAAATCGATATATCATCTCTGGATCCGTATTGAAAAAATTTCCTCCAACCAAAGATGTAAAAATATAAAATGCGACATTTAATGCTACAAGAATATATGTTGGCATGAATTTCTGACTGTTAAACATCACATTTTCATCTTGAAAAGTTATTAATTATTTTTCGCAAAATCTTTGATGAGCTATCTAATGAATCTTCTCCAAACTTTTCGATTTTGATTATGTCAATATTTACCGCATTATTGCAACAATATTCTTTCACGTTTTTTTCCATAGTTTTTTGATCGTGTCCTAAAACAATTAAATCAGGTTTCATTTTATTAATGACTTCTGCTATGTCGAGCATCTCATAGCCAAGGATTGCTTTATCAACAACCTTTAATGAGTTTATTAACGTGCGTCGCTGGTTTTCAGGTATTATAGGTTTTCTTCCCTTAATTTTTTCTACTGTTCGATCTCTGGCAACAATAACAAAAAGTTTAGCGTTTTTACCTCCTGCTTTTTTGGCTGCCTCTAAGAACTTGACATGTCCTAGATGCAATAAATCAAATACACCTGAAGCTAGCACTACTTTTTTTTCTCTGCATTGTTTGGCCAATCGAAATTCACTAATCCCATCAATTTTAGTGCGTCTAATAATCCTTCACAATAAGCGATCGAAGTTAAACTTGTTTCAAACTTCTTCTGATCCCGATAATACTTTGCATCTTTCAGATAATCCTCGATATATTTTATGATATTATTAATATTATCACTGGTTATGTTTATTTCGTCGTTTATTTTAATATCTTTTAATACTTTTTCTGCTGAGATTATATACTTAGATACCAGCTTTATTATGCTCATGGTTTTTATTCCTTTATTTCTCGAGGAGCTCCAGCAAAAGCTACTAGAGCTTCAGCTTCCATAAAATGAAGCTTTCCTGGAAAAATTAAGCTTTGTGGAGGACCACCAAAATTAAAATCAAGTAACTGTTTTATGCGACCGGCTTTTAAGATTTGAGACGAACTCCCCACTCTTGCTAATCCAACTACTATGGTCTTGGTGGTTACTATTTTTTGTTTCCTTTTCTGTTCAATATTTAAAAGTAGTTTTAGAGCATCATTGATGCTTAAAAATTGTTCTTTTTTCTTGTTTATGTCCAGCAAACATAAAGTGTGTAGTCCAAATTTTTTGTTTTGAATAATTACTTTATATGGAGTTTCTGAAAAATTGTATGGAAACGGTATTGTCACCGTTTTTCCAAATTTATAATTATGTAAACCTGACAACCCCATTATTGCTGAAATTATGGATGTTCCGTGAATGATACGGGTTTGTATTTTGCGTTTTTTTGCTTCTAGTCTTAGTGTGATGTGGGTTGTAGCGATTAACGGATCACCAGGTACTAGAAACACAGTTTTTCCTTTTTCTGCGGCATTTAGTATAATTTTGCCGTTTTCCTCTTCTAGTTCATGTCTTAAAAGAATATATGGTTGTTTTCCAGATATGATTTTAAAGTTATTAAGTGAAAAATTAGGCATTAGATTTGTGTAGAGTTCAATGAACACGTTTTCTGCGCTTTTTACTTCTTTCAATCCCTGAATGCTAATTCCATTTTCGTCCTCAAGACCTAGACCCACAAATACAAGTTCTTTCATCTCTTTATTTCCAGTTATTAGATAATTTGCCTATATTTTTAGTTGCTTAATTACTGCTTCTTTAGAATCTTGTATTATTTGCCGCTTTACTATTTTATTTGTTTTGTTTACTTCTATTGGTTCATTACCTCAAACTTGGAGTCATCTGAAACTATAAATAATAACTTTTTTTTTAGGTAACACGTTTGTTTCTTATACGGAATCTTATTATATGCGATATGCTATTTTTGTGAATGATTAGTATTGCTAGAAAAAATGTTGGATTTCAAAACAAAAACATTCAACTGCCCACACTGTGAGACTCATACAAAACATAAATGGTGTTATCTAGCAAAAGGTGGCATATCTGAAAATGGATTTAATTACTACGTGGGATTTGTACCAGATCTTATTTTCGGCCTATGTTCACACTGTAACAATTTTACACTTTGGCTAAATGAAAAAATAGTATATCCTCATTTTTCTCTTGCTCCACAACCAACAGAAGACATGCCCTTGGGTGTAAAAGAAACTTTCTTAGAAGCAAGAGAAATAGTTATGAAATCTCCAAGAGCAGCTTCGGCTCTATTACGCTTGAGTCTCCAAAAACTAATAAAACATTTAGGTGAAAAAAGTAGAAACCTAGAAACAGCTGTTTCAAATCTTGTAGATAATGG
>JAGXOB010000200.1 GCA_019894735.1 Promethearchaeota archaeon
CAATATCCCCTGGCAGTCATACAGGTCATGTACTTGCAGCATCTATCAAAGAAACAGGAGCTACGGGTACACTAATTAACCACTCTGAAAAACAACTTAAACTTTCAGAAATTGATAAAATTATTACTACAATGAAACAAAATAATTTAGTTTCATGCGTTTGTGTAAATAATCCGAATGTAAGCAAAGCTATTTCAGCTTTAGATCCTGATATTATTTCTATTGAACCTCCTGAACTAATAGGAACTGGAATTGCAGTTTCAAAAGCTAAACCTGAAGTAGTAACAAACACAATCAAACTTGTTCATCAAATAAACAAAAAACCAATTGTACTGTGTGGGGCTGGAATAAGCAAGCCTGAAGATGTATCTGTTGCAATAAATCTTGGCACCAAAGGAATTCTTGTAGCAAGTGCAGTTGTTAAAGCAAAGGATCCTTATAATCTTCTATGCAAATTTGCTGAAGCTATAAAAGAAGCTGATAAGTGACTTTTTTTGAAAGTAGAAGCAGAATGTGCATCTTGTCTACTTTCTAGAGCAAAAGCTGAAGTTTACATGGGAACAACCAATCCAGCGTTACGTTTTCGTACAATGAAAGAGATTTTAAAGCTATTGAGTAGAGAATTTAAGCCAACTTCAGTACCAGCGGATTTAGGTACAAAAAGGGATCGTTTAATAAAATTATTAACAGGCAATAATGATCCGTATCTACAAGTTAAAGACAAGAGTAACAAAGAAGCGATTAAATTATTACCTTATGCAAAAAAATATGTTGAAAAGGGTTATACTCAGCAAGAACGATTTAAGAAAGCTACTTTATGTGCCATAGTAGGAAATTTAATGGAATTCGATATACCTGGATTTACTTTCTCTTTTAAAGAATTGACGAAAAAAATTCGAGAAGCCAACAAAGATTTAGTTATTGATGACATCGATAGCGCCTATGAATTAGCAAAAAAAGCCCATGGCATTCTTTACCTAGCAGACAATGCTGGAGAAATCGTTTTTGATACAATTTTGGTAGAGCAACTAAAAAACATGGGTCTAAAAGTAACTTATGTTGTTAAAGGTGGTCCAGTATTAAATGACGCAACATTAAATGATGTGGAAATTTCTGGAATGGATAAAATTGCTGATAATATAATTACAACCGGAACAGATGCAGTTGGATTAATAACAAAAGAAGTTTCTCAAGAATTCCTCAAAACGTATATGAAAGCTGAATTAATATTTGCAAAAGGAATGGGATATGCTGAGACATTAACTGAATATACCTTAACAAAACCTCATTTTCTTATGTTTAGAACAAAGTGTCAACCCGTAGCAAACTATTTTGCTTCACCTCGACACAAAAATATTGCAAAGTTGATGCAATAAATGGAATTTAATGAAATTTGCCTAAAATCAAAAGATCTTTTTTCTTTAGAAGAGAATCTACAAAAAGAATGGCTAATAGTAAATGGAATAGGTGGATACGCCTCATCAACGGTTCTAGGTATTAACACGCGAAAATATCACGGATTACTTATATCTGCTCTAAATCCACCAGGATATAGAACTATGCACCTTGAAAAAATAGATGAAGATGTTACGATTAATAATCAAACTTACCGTTTTGGAGCAAATGAATTTAAAGATATAATTTATCCAAAAGGATTTAGATCATTAAAAGAGTTTTCAATTAATCCTTTTCCAACTTTTATTTATAGTAATCCTTCTGTTGAAATTAAAAAAAATATTTTTATGCCTACCAAAAAGAACGCAGTAGTACTAATTTACAATATCACTAACAAAAGTTCCAAGATGGCAAAAATAAAATTATTTCCATTAATAAATTCCAGAAATTTTCATAAAATTAGTAATATTAATCTTAAACCACTACAATATACACAAATCCAAACTGAAAACGCTGTATTATTATCTTTTTGTAATCCAAAATCAACTTTAGCTATTTGTTCTACAAAAGGAAAATTTATCAAAAATACAAACATTATTCAAAATTTATACTATCGACAAGAGGATCTACGAGGCGAAAGCAGTATTGATGATTGTTTGCAACCAGGATTTTTTGAACTTAAAATTAATCCAAAAAAATCAATAAAAACTTGTATTATCGCTTCATCTGATAAAAATAAAAAAAATTCCATAGATCTTATTCAAAAAATTGGTATAACTAATAAAGAAATTGAGTTATTATTAAAATATGAAGTAAAAAAAAATAGACAATTATTGATTGATTTTTATTCTAACTATTATAAAATTCAAGAAAGTAATTGGTTAAACTGGATTCTTTTGGGTGCAAAAAATTTCCTCGTTGGGGATCACAAAAATAATAAGCATATTATAGCTGGTTATTTTTGGTTTGGACCTTGGGGGCGTGATACTTTCATTTCATTACCTGGGTTATTGCTCATACCTAGGAGATTTAATGCTGCAAAAAACATACTTTATAATTTTTCCAAGTTGGTTAAAAATGGGTTAGTCCCTAATTTTCAACAAGATCAACAAGAAGATATGGGATATAATACAGTTGACGCAAGCTTATGGTATTTAAATGCTATTTTGCAATATCTAAAATACACTGGAGACTTTACTTTTGTTCAAAAAAAATTATGGAGTACAATTCTTAAAATCGTTAGATGTTTTGAAAAAGGAACTGACTTTGGAATTAAAATGGATCAGGATTGTCTACTTCAACATGGTCCTCAGCTCACGTGGATGGATGCAATAGTAGATGGAAAAGCTGTTACTCCACGATCAGGAAAAGCAGTTGAAATTCAATCCCTTTGGTATAATGCATTAAAAATTATAGGATTATTAGCCGAAAAATTTGGAGACAAATATATTTCCGAAAAATATACGGAAATTGCTTCTAAATCAAAATTAAGTTTTAATCGAAAATTTTGGAATAAACAAAGAAATTGCTTATTTGATGTGGTGGAAAATGATAATAATGATTCATCAATCCGTCCTAATCAGATAATTCCTGTAGCTTTGGATTTTTCCATTATTGAAAACGATCATTGTAGAGCTATTATTGATGTGGTTACTTCTGAACTTCTTACTCCATATGGTTTAAGGACGTTAGAAAAAAAAGACTCAAAATATAATGGAAAATATGTTGGTAATAGAAAAAGTAGAGATCAAGCCTATCATAATGGTACAGTTTGGCCTTGGTTACTGGGACCCTTCACAAAAGCATATTTTAAAATAAAGAAAATTGATACTCAAAAAAGTAATACAATTGAAGAGAATATATTACAAACTTTGCTAAAAGATCATCTGCTAACTAACGGATTAGGATATGTAAGTGAGGTATTTGATGGCGATTTACCTCATAAAGCACGAGGTTGCATTGCTCAAGCTTGGAGCATTGCTGAACCACTACGAGCATATATCGAAGATATCATGAATATTAAACCAAAATTTCATGAAATTCTATAATGAATTATTCTTGATGATTTTTCTTAGTTCTAAGGCATCTCTTTCAGGAAGAACAGTGTTAATGTATACACCCGTATTTTTTTCAAATCCTGCCCAAAACGATAATTTAAGAAAAACTTCCAAATGCCAATGATAGTGTTCGTTGGTTTTCTTGCTTAATGAAATATGAAAACCATAATTATAAGCAGGATCATTCACAAGCAATCTGAGAGCTGCTAAGCTTTTCTTTAGGGTTTTAGCAAAAACTCGGTTTTCATATTTAGTTAGATTTTAAAAGTGTGCAAAAATAGTAAATTATTTTGCACTTAATATATATTACTTATCGAGTGAGTTGAGATTTTTATAAATTGTATTTAATAATTCTAGATTATTATCATTACTATAT
>JAGXOB010000201.1 GCA_019894735.1 Promethearchaeota archaeon
AAGAAATACAGAACAAAAGAATAGAATTTAGTTTCCCTATGCTAACCATCAGAACACAAATATTCACTGGAATTTTTAACAAATTAGGAACTTTTAGATTTTCAAAAATTGCCTCGTGGATTGCTGTATCGTTTGTACCAATAATTGCAGGAATTGGTCTTTACATGATTTTTAACAGTTTATTCGCCGTATTATCCACACCAGCAGTTGGAGAAATCACACGAGAACTAGGACCTGCAGCATACCTATTATTACCTGGAATTAACCCATTTCTACCAATATTCTCTGGTTGGATTGCTATTGTATGTGCAATCGCCATTCACGAAGGAGCACATGGAGTTGCAGCAAGAAGTCTTGGATTTAGAGTTAAGTCCAGTGGCTTACTATTCTTCTTCATTATTCCCATTGGAGCTTTTGTTGATGTTGATGAAAAACAAATAGAAAAAGCAAACCCAAAAAGTTCTATTAGGGTAATGGCTGCAGGGGTAGGTGGAAACATTATTGTGGCCGTGGTTTGTCTTATTGGCCTTCTTGTTATTATAAACGGATTAACACCAATAATTGAGGGAGTTTACATAAGTAATGTTCAAGAGGGTATGCCAGCGGAATTGGCAGGAATATTACCTGATGATGTTTTTGTGTCTATTGATAATATACCAGTTTACAATTACGAAGATCTACTCACAATACTTGAAGATAAAACGCCTGGAGATATAATTGATGTAATTGTTGTCAGAGGTGAAATGTGGAAAGAACAATTCGTCACATCAATTGAATTAACTGAATTTGAGGGTAGAGCAATAATGGGTGTTAATCTAGGTGATTTACTAACTGAAGAAAGATTAACATTCTATCAAACAGTAACTCCTGAAACACTTTCAGTATATTTAGTACCTCCGTCTTTAGCTTCAGGCATAATTCCGTTTAGTGACACTTTAAGTCCTTTTTACACTCATGGATTAGGCGATCAATGGAGCTTAATTGCCAATGTATTATTCTGGCTCTGGTTTGTCAATGTTAATCTCGCAGTATTTAACGCATTACCAATTTATCCTTTAGATGGAGGACGAATCTTCAACATCACATTAAAGGGCATAATGGGACACAAATGGGATAAGAAAATAATTTCACAAATAACAAAAGCAGTAACAATGACCTTGGTTTTAGTGATTGTACTATTAGTAATTATTCCGTTTATAATATAACCAAACTTGAAAAAGGAACACCAAAACAGAAACAAACATTTCAAAGTTATCATTGATAAAAGATTCTAAAAACATAATTAAAAACACTATAACTCTGAGAAATTGTATATAAACCAAAACAGACTCAAAATAAAAAAAACAAATCACATTATTTGGAAGGATAAATTTATGGATATAAAGAAAATTTTCGAGTTCAAAAACATTCTATTTTTATTGCTACTTTCAATTGTATTGAATACTATTGTTTTTCTATTAGTTTTGCGAATTGATAGTTTTGTTCATGTAGATCTTTACAATTATGGATTAATTTTTAGTAACGAGTGGGCAAAAGATTATTGGTTCTTCAAAGATTTGCTGTTAACTTTTCTGTCAGGCAGTATCATTATTGGAGTTCTTTCAATAATACCTCAATATGATAATGATAAACAACCTACAAATTTTTCTAAATGGACTGGAATGTTATTGCCATTAGCTGGAATAGTGTATGAAACATTTTCAATAATCTTCATGATGCAAACAGATCGAATAATACAAAATGATCTTTATCAATTTGGTTTAATTTCTGATTTTAATTGGGGTGTAGAGTACTGGAATATTAATCTTGCAAATCTGACATTGATGATTATCGTAATCGTTTTATTCATTATTCCATTGATGGGAACAGTAGTGAATCAACAAAATAAAAAAACAAAAAAAGCAACAAAAAAGAAAACAGTTAAAGAAATGAAATAAAAGAGGATTTTTTTATATTGAAGTTAAAAGTTTTGAATAAAACAGAAAACTACTCAACAACACTCATATCCTCACCACAACAAACAAGAACACCAGGACCATTCTCTAGAACTTCAACTTTATTACCACAAATTTGACACAGATAAATTTCTCCTACACTTGTCAAAGAATCACCTCCGAGGAAATAGATCAGAACTACAAGTTTTTTAATAAAAACTAATATTTATATTTATATTTCCGGTATTTCGAAAAAACCAATCTATCATATTTGCATCTAAAATGTATTGTAAGCATTATTTCAAAACCAGTATCATACAAAAAATTATTAACACTAAAAAAAATGAGTCGAAAAAAATGAAGGAAATTAAAGTAGTTTCATTTGATTTAGATGGCACTCTTACAGATAGTTCTTTTGCAAACTCTGTTTGGTTAGAAGAAATTCCCAAATTATACGCAATAAAAAACAAAATTTCTATTAATTCAGCAAAAAGAGAAGTTTATAATAACTACAATAAAATTGGCAACAAAAGGATAGATTGGTATAATATAACTTTCTGGCTAGAAAGATTTAATCTAGATATTCCACCTATAGAGCTTATTTATTCATGTAAAAATAAAATATGTCTTTTCGATGATGTTATACCAATACTTAATAAATTGAAATCAAAAAAAAGATTAATCATCATAAGTAATGCAAGAAGAGAGTTTATGGATTTAGAAATAAAACAAACAGAAATCGGAAGTTATTTCGAAAACATTTTTTCCGCCACATCAGATTTTAATTCAACTAAAAACGCTCCTAAAGTATACATTAATATTTGTAAAATTTTGAAAGTTTCACCTTCAGAAATGGTACATATAGGTGATGATTACAAATTTGACTTTGAAGTACCAAATAAACTTGGAATAAATTCTCTTTTTCTTGACAGGAATGCAATAGAAAAAAGAAAATTTGTTGTGAAAAGTCTAGATGAAATATCAATAAAATAGCAAAAAAATAAGTTTAATCATTAATATCAAAAAAGGCTTTAAAAATTTTGAGATTAATTAATTATAAATCCTTTTTTGGTTCTTTTTGAGTTTGATAATCCTTCAAATAGGAATACTATCATAGCAAATCCAGTTATCAATGTTAACAATAAAAAGAAAACTTTGAACGCATAATCCTCAACTGAATAATGCACAACAAGAACAAGAATCTCAACAACGAGTATAGTCATGAAAATAAAAGAATAAATGATCATCTTTGGTATCAATCGATGACCAAACCATAGATAACCATCTACTTTAGCTCTGTCACCAGTTACGTACTCACCATACCTGTTATTCTTCAAATAACCTAAATCTTCTAGTTTTTGAAGATGTCTATAGGACACACTGGGACTACTTAGGTTTAGACCCTTCATTACATCCCTGGGACCAACCGACCTATTTTTTCTAACGACATACAAGTACACTTGAAGGGTGATACCTGATAGTTCTTTATCAGATTCAACAGGCATATCCTAAACCTCAAATAAACAATGATGGGTTTATAGATAAAAACGTATTAGCTTTTCCTAAATATTTTAAAAACCACTTTAATTTAATAGTCTAAATTAAAAGTGAAAAAAAGAGTATAGTGACCTGTTCTTTTGGCAGAACAAGGTGTTCTCTCAGGAGAGCTAATAGAAAGAAAAACAATTAATAATAAAGCGGTGAAACATTTGAAAAAAATAAACGAAAACTCCCTTAAAATCATTATCTGCACAATGTTTATCCTTCTCTTAGTTGACACCGCAATATTTTATAGAAATATTAATCCAGTTTGGGCTCAAAAAAAAACTATTGTTGTCCCAGAGGATTATTTAACGATTTCTGAAGCTATAAAGAACGCTGAT
>JAGXOB010000202.1 GCA_019894735.1 Promethearchaeota archaeon
GTAATAGGTTTAGTCAGTACAAAACCAAATGGATACTTTCATTATTTATTGAAAAATGAATTTAGCGGAATAATATCTATTCGGGCAAGTTGGTCTGGAGATAACCAATATGCAGGTTCAGTGAGCGCAACTAAAAATGTAACCACTATTCCTTTAATTGTAGTTGAATTAGCTATTTTTGTTATTTTACTAGGAGTTGCAGGGGTCATCTTAATTGTTATAACTAAAAGATCACGAAATGAAGAAAATCAAATAGAATATTGGTAAATCTAGTAAACAAAACGAAATCAAACATAAAGTCATTTTTGAGCTTTGCGTAATCTTCTAATTATTTCAACAGTTTCTTTTCTTGATGGATGAGAATAGCTCTAGTAATACCAAGTGTTGTCTATGCTCTTGGTTTAACAAAAGCTGAAGTTGATTCTTTCATAGAACAAGAAAATGTGCCATCACCTCTTGTTCTGGGCATGTTAGTAAGACCAGCTAAAGCTGAAGATTTCTTTTTGACTTCAGAAATATTCTTTAATAATCCTAAATTGTGGAAAACCGCTAGCGAAGATATACCCGTTTTAGTTCGCATAATCAACAAAACAAAGAAATGAAATAAGCTTAAATCAAACTTCTTTTGAGAATCCTTGGTGCGGTTGCCGGGATTTGAACCCGGGTTATCAGCTTGGGAAGCTGAAGTCCTAACCAAACTAGACTACAACCGCTTGAAACAGACCTCAAATCACTAAGATCAGAGTGTTCAACATTGTTCAATTGTTCAAAAGGTTATTCTTTAAGATTTCCTTGCCTTTTTATCATGTCTATTCGAGTTTCAGCATATTCTTTAGTTTGCTGATAATAATAAAATTTAGCTCTGTCAGTAGAATCTTTACTCTTATAGTGCCAGCATCTGAATTGATGAAGCTTGAAGTGTCGTAGAATCTTTCCTAACTTATGGGGAATACGAGATTCATTGTAAACTTATTGTTGAGAGTATGGAGAAGCTTGGAGGTGTTCGTAAAAAAGTTAGAAAATTTAGGATTTTGACTAGTCAAACTCTTATTGCTCATGAAAGAACTCCTAGAAAAGAAAGAAGAGTGAAAAATCATAAAGTCAGAATAGTGATATAATAGGTCTAGACATTGAAGTGATCAGGTGATCGTTCTAAATAAGTAGATGATTGATTTTAGTTAAATGATTTAACTTTAGAGGTTCTACTAGTGGCTTTTAGGTTTTAGATCTCTCTTTTATAGGTAACTTTGACCAAAAGTGTGGTAGAGATTTACTTTACATATTTATTGAAAAATTGATCTTTTAAGATATTATTTTCTTTGTTTTAAGAAAAAAAGGATATATTTCAGTGTTTGTGGATGGCTTTTCATTATGGTTTTATGATTGGGAGCGTACCTGCTTTAATAAAGACATTGATCGACAATTCACATGTGGTTGCATTAACCAAAACTTTGTTGAAGTCAAAGATTGTACAAACTGGGAAATTAAGAAATAAAGGAAGAGATTAAATGGAAAAAAGCATTAAAAAACTTAGGGATGACTATAAGAGCTTTATGAACGGAGAAAAAAGCAACTTGTCTGTTAAGACTAACGCTTTGATACTTTTAGATATTGCACAGAGTAAAGGAAACAATAACGTGGTTGATGAAATAACG
Organism: Promethearchaeota archaeon; assembly: GCA_019894735.1. The sequence continues at coordinate 1,656 of JAGXOB010000202.1, forward strand.
GATATGCTCATGGACCTTGAGTTGTCTATTGCGGAAAACAAGTGCAATTGTCACAAAGGAGATTCTTGTTACTAAAATAAAACACAATTTTTTTTGAAATGCAAAAGAATCCGTTTTTAGTGCTTCAATTAATATTCTGTTTTGGCGATAGTAAAGCCTCTTTTTATGGATACTGAAAACGAGTCCATAACTAATCCTATTGCAATTAGTAGTGTGATTATATCCATTTTAAACACCATTTTTAAAGATAAAAATACCTCATAAAACACTTTAATGGATTGTTTCTAGATTGTATCTTCCAGTCACAGTTCTATTTCTCATAAGTCTCTCATTTCAGAATCAGAGGATCTACGCTTAAGAATTAATCAACTAAAGTTCCGTGTACTAGCTTAAAAGGTCATTTAGATGTTCAATGAATACGATTCTCTTGAAAAAACAATTAGCAAAAAATTGAACAATCCGCTTTAGAATATTCCAATTTACGAAATAAAGTATTATCTATTCTATCAACAATATTAGTGATTATAGAGAAAATTTCACTCTTCAGGATAAGTTCAGAGATGAGAACAAAAATGCAAGGGTACGATAGTAGAATTTATCGTAAAAATCAAATTGTGAATACTATGAACAGATTAAACTCTCTGAAGTTCAGAGTCACTGAATTGAGGATTAAATGTGAAAAACTAAAAAAGCTGCAAACAGAAAAACAATGTAAAGAATGTAGAAAAACAATCAGTGAAGGTGAAGAAATAACGTTTAAAGATCCTTCTAGAAACATAGAGCAACATTACCATAAAAATTGTTTTAAATCACTTCTATCGGATCTCAAATAATTAGAGTTTTCAAACATCATGTAATATCAAATATTCTCTAGACACAACAAGTTCAAATATTTTCATAAATTGTGAAAAATTTTAGTCGCAAACAAGGCAAAATGCTTGATTTTTTCACAAGGTATTTCAGAAGAAAGAAGTAATATATTATTAAGATGTCTGATCCTAAACAACCATGCCCAAAATGTGGTTTTGAAATTGGAAAACTCCTTTATTGCACAGCCTTAGATTCAGATACGTATTATTGCCCTAGATGTAAACACAAGATTCAGTCTAAATGTTGCAAGTGCGGAACCTGGTTAACTGTACTAGAAAGTTATTGTCAAAAATGTGGAATTAAAAATACGTTTTTCTATAGTACCACCTAATTATTTTTTAATAAAAGACAAAAAATAAATTGATAACAATTTAATGACTAATTTTTTCCGATCTTTTCTAAATATTCTATAAAACTTTTCAGTTCTTCTTTATCCATTTCGATTAAAGAAGTGTGTTCTGTTTTAACATATTTACGAAGTTCTGTCAAACATTCTTTAGCTTTTACATCAAGTTTTACTGTTCGGATTTGATCTCGTTCAATTTTTATTCTATAAAGTGTTGCAATGAAGGTTCCAAGAACAAGTACGGTATTACTAATAATAACTATTATTTCCAAATCCATATCAATATCGACCCTTATTCCCTTTCCATAAATTATATGTTCATTAAAGTCTCTTTTTAGGTTTTCATTCATCGTCTAATAAATTAAACCAAAAGGTTATTTGTTGTTAGAGAACCGTTATTTCTTATAACTCTAAAATAGAACTTGGAGGAAGGAAACAGTATGACAAAAAAAATTACGTATTCAGATGCAGGCGTAAATCGTGAACAACGCACAGAATCTAAAAAAGCGTTGAAAAAACTTCAAGAAACTTACAAATATAGTTTACAGGGCACAGTTATGCATCTACCATATGGAAATATCTTTCCTTTTATAGATGATACATTCCTGGATCTTGTCATAGAAGGTGTAGGAACAAAAGTTTTGGTGGCACAATTAGCTAATAAATATGACACCATCGGAATTGACGCAGTGGCCATGGCAGTTAATGATGTCATCCGTTCGGGTGCTAAACCGATTGCGATAGCAGATAATATTCATGCAATAGCCAGTGACCCTAATCTTGTCAAAGATTGGCTTGAAGGAATTACTGCTGGAGCAAAAAAAGCAGAATGTCCTGTAACTAGCGGCGAAATTGGAGATGTCGCAGAAATAATAAAGGGATTGACACCAGAACAAGGATTTGACATGATAGTTTCAG
>JAGXOB010000203.1 GCA_019894735.1 Promethearchaeota archaeon
ACTTAGTTCTATTATTTTCACATTTTTTAATCCTTTGGGAGCATCTCCTCCTCTACTTTACTTATATCAAGTTGTTCATTATTCTTTTACCGGTTTAAGTGGAGGATTGGTGAGGCAATTCCTTAATGGTAAAAAATATTTCAAACCTGAAGACGACTTATACAGTTACCAAGTGATTGTTTTATTTGGTCTTGTTGGCGGGATTATTACATTTATATTTGATATACTGAGCACTCTATTTGGTGGTTTTGTAGTTTCTGTTACTATCGATTATTTTATAGCAACTTATTTATTAGGAATAGTCTTTACTACAATCCATTTAATAGGAAATATTTTAGTTTTCGTATTTCTTCTTCCTGGTTTAATTCAGTTGATAACTAAATTACTAGATTAAGATTTGCAAAAACTAGGTAAAAATTAGGTTATAAATAAATCTATAGTTATTAATTTGCTTCAGAAAGGAGTGTAACCTTACCACCAGCAGACTCAATTTTCTCGATAGCTCGTTTTGAAGCTTTATTAACAGTTAAATTAATTTTTTTGTTAATATCTCCTCGACCTAAGATTTTTTGGATGTTAATATCTTTTAAATTAAGAGTGTAAGTGTTTCCTGACTTGGTAGCAACATTTTTTAGTGTGAGATCTTCAATTTTAGCATCTAAATCTTTTAAGTTAAGAGCGTTTACATGGTAGATTCGGTTAATGTCTTGGGGTCGTTTGAACCCTCGTTTTCCGAAATCCCAATCTGGATCGGGGAATCCAAGTTCTTTTTGTTTGAGATAGTAGCTTTTTTTGCTTTTCTTCCATTGGGTTGTTTTTCCTTTTCCAGCTCTTTGACCCGCTTTTCGGTGTTGACCAACTGTTCCATACCCTTGTGTTCGAGTTCCTCTCATTTTTCGTATTCTTTTAGGAAATTTTCTTGTAATAGCATATCACCTTTCTATTTATATCATTTTGTGAATCAATTCGTTAATAAACTGATCAACATAACCCAGAGTTCCGCCTTCGTTGTAATGTCTTTTAATCGTTCCACGGTGTCCTTTTCTTGGGGGATGTAACCGAAAAACTGGCTTTAATTTATAGACATCTTGAGTTCTATATTGAATTTCTCCAGACAATAATGCTTTGGAAAACTCTTTGATATTCTTGTATTTAGTCAGATTATTTATATGTTCATCAGTGAGTGGTTTATTACCCTCGATTTTCCCTCTCGCTCTTAATAACCTTAATAGAGCCTTCTCATCTATTTCTCCATAAGCTATGTAATCTTTACATTTTCTAAGCATACCCATATAGCTTATGTCCCCCCATATAAGAACACCATGATTAACCTTATGCATTCTTAACATTTTCAGCGTGTCTAATATTGTTCGCTTCATTCCCGGAACTCCTCTTATTCGAACTGCAAAGAATAGGGCAGGGGGTTTGGATACTTTCATTTTGGTTTTTTTTCTTACAACTACATTATTTTCAGCCATCATATACACCACTCATCATTTATAAGTTGAAATTAAATTTGTGAGCATTTTTAAGAGCATTGAAAGTAGCTTTTACGAGGTTTTCGCTTGTTCTGGTGTCGCCGAAGGTTTTACTCCATATGTCCACAATCCCCGCTAGCTTCAATACTTGTTTTACTTTATCTGCACACGCTAATCCAACTCCTTGTGGAGCAGGAATCAAGCGTATTTTAACAGAACCACATTTTCCATCTACTCTAAAAGGTACGCTATGAGTATGGCCACAACCACATTCTTTGCTGCCACACCCTCTAAGAACAGGAACAACGGAGAGTTTTGCTTTATCAATTGCTTTTCTTATTGCAGGTCCTACTTCTCGCGATTTAGCTGAACCAACTCCAATAAAACCATCAGCTCCAACGATAACTACCGCTTTAAACCTAGATCGTTGACCACTGGCAGTCATTTGTTGTACCATGTTAATTGTAACAACGGCTTCCTGAAGCTGTGGCAGGAGAATATTAATAATTTCTTTTTCTTTGACTACAAGATTATTAGCGAATATTTTATCTAAGGTAATTAATCCTTGTTGAACTAATTCACCTAATCGCGTGGAAGGAATCCAGCCTTCATCAGGATTTCTTTGGGGTCTTTGATTTCTTTGTCGACTCATTTTAAATCACTTTTATATGCTACTTTCAATTTTTTTGAATGTATTAGTAACCATTTGACTAATTTTTTGTGGATTAATATTATTTTTTTTTAGGTAACCTGAGAAAACTTGTTCGTATTTCTCGGGATTCTCACTTTTTAGGAGACTTGCATATTGTTCAATATGAGACCCTTTTATTATTTCTTCTATATTTTCTGGAAAGAAATTTTCGTTATAGGGAATCTTTAACCCTGATTGCAGAATGCCTTTAAAAGCGGCGAGTACTCGATTTCTATGATAGAAGATGCCTAAATCGAGAATTGCTTCTTCAACATTCTGTTTTTTAGCCCTAATACCTGCTAAAAAACCAGTTAAATAAGCTGCGGGAACATTACCCGTATTAGCGTTCCAGCCAAATTTAGAAACCAATTCTTTAGAATGAGCAGAAACAATAATTTTATCTCCGCCAATTTTTGATTGAATAATTTGTACAATTATATGATTATTTGAAACCCTAATTACAGCTCTCAATTTTTTAGATTTTAATAATTTCATTCTCCTATGATAGTTCGTCTTACCTTCAGCTCTCCTTCTGAATGGTCTTCGATATCTTGGTCCTTTTGCCATTTTCTACCTACCTCTCCTTATAAATTCCTTTTCTTTAATATATCGGTTCATTTGAGCAACGCTGTTGAACATTCCGCCTTTCGCATTTTTGTATAACTTCCTATAGGTTGCTGTAGTAATTAATTTCCGATCCCTTAACTTTTTAAGTTCTCTTCTTTGGGGGCGAATTCGATTCATCCACCTTTTTTTCTTGGGTAATCGTGCGTGTTTTGTACCCTTTCTTTTTCCTATACCTCTAGATCTGCCTTTTTTCTTGCGTTCGTGTCTTAGATTTTTTCTAAATTTCGAGTTTCCTTGTTTATACTTCTTCAGTATTATTCCTTCTTTTACCAAATTGCGGATGTCTTCTCGAGTAATTGCCATTTTGATCTCATCAATTAGATAGGGATCGAAATATACTCTATTTTCCCCACATTTTAATACTTCCGCTGCCATTCTTTTTTGGGCTTTTAAACTCATCTATAATCACTTTATATCTTAACTATAACGATTTTTCTAGTCCTCTTCTTCAAGCAGATCATCATCTTCTAAATCCTCAATAGATGATTCTAATACTGCTTCTAAACTTTCTAATTCTCTCTGAGAGATTCCTAAATTAAGGACTTTGAATCCTCTACTTTGAGCGTAATCAATTACGCCTATTCTTTTTTTAGCACCCAATTTTGTTGAAACTTTAATCGCGTGTTTTTTGTTGTTTAAATCTTTTAAATCATTTATATTATGAACTCTTACCTCTTCATATCCCGAAGGGTGTAATCCTCTTACCTTTTTAGGACCTCTATACCCTATACTAGGAGATTTAACTCCAGATTTGCTCTTTATTCTAGTTCGTGAATCAATCCCTCTTGCTTTTCTCCAAGAGTCCTTTACTCTTACGTATCTCCAAGATTCTACACGTCTAAAAGAGGGTCGTTTTTTACTGATTTTTTTCCTAAGTCCTATTAATCTTTTTTGTTCCATTATTATGACCTTAATTTATTTTATTTCCCAAGTAACTTCTTCTCCATTCTGAATTTTATAGAGGTATACTCCGTCTTGAAAAACTCTTGGGT
>JAGXOB010000204.1 GCA_019894735.1 Promethearchaeota archaeon
GCTTAATAACACCAATGAAATTGCCAATAACAACTGCAGGATGTAATCTATAAATCAAACTTTTGGGGTTATCTGGTGAGGGATCCCCTAAAAACAAATCCAACAAAATGGCTAGAAAAAGAATAGAAATAGGAAGGAATATAGAAAGTATTGGGATCACCACTAGTTTACTGAAGTTTCAGTCAAAGTATATAATTTATTTGTATCGATTCAAGCTAGATAGAAAAAGGATAAAGAATACACCTAAAAATTCTGAAAAAATTGATCAAATATTGTTATTTAGCCACTATAAACAATTTTTCCACCAATTATAGTAGTTGTAACAATAATACTCTCTATCTTATTAGAAGAAATTGTGGTTGGATCTTCAGAAAGAACAGCTAAGTCAGCTAATTTACCTTCTTTAATTGACCCTTTGCAGTTTTCCTCTTTGGTGGAATAAGCCGCATTTATTGTATACATTGCCAAAGCTTCAGTCACGTTTATCGCTTCTTCAATAAAGAACTGTTTATTCACTACAGTCTGAATTCCTAAAAGAGGATTTAATGGCTCCATTGGGCAATCAGACCCCCCGAGAAGCAGTATATCATTATCGATAAGGGTTCTTATGGGAAAAAGCCATCGTGCCCTGTTTTGGCCCAAGTTGTCAATAGCTGACCAAGTCTTGAATTCTGAATTCATTACACATGGTTGTACTGAAACCATAGTTTTCTGACTTTTCATTCTTTCTAGCAATTTTTTATTAATTAAAGCTGCTTGCTCTAGACGAATTCTAGTACCTCGGATTTTATTAGTGGCTTTTTCAATAGAAATTAAAGCAGCTTCAACAGCTTTATCTCCCATTGCATGAATGATAAGTTGAAATCCAGACTGAAGTATCTTAATAACAGAAGAGTTCAAACAATCTTGTGGGTACAATAATTTTCCAGTTGATTTGAATCCATCTCTGTATGGATAAAAAAGAGCAGCAGTTTTATCAGCTAAATAGCCATCTACAGAGATTTCGATTGCGCCAATTCTTAATGAATTCTTTTGCAAGTTAGATAGTAAACTATGTCCAAGTTCTTTTTTCCATATTTCAAAAGGAACAACAACATATATTCTTAGAGGCAACAAATTATGATTTAGTTTTTTAATTATTGACAATTCTACTGGGGTCAACACCATCCAATGAACACTTGTTATTCCAGTTTCAACAATTTTTGAACATGCTAATTGTGTCATCTCTAAAAGATCTTCTTGTGTAGGTTCTGGAATAGTCTTCCAAACGATATCCATAGCTTTTCCTCTAAGAATTCCTGTTGGATCACCAGTAATTGGGTTTTTTTCAATTATTCCTTCTGCAGAGGGAATAGTTGTCTGCTGAGTAATTTTAGCAAATTCTAAAGCTTTGCTATTAACTAAACAGAGTTTTCCACTATGATGATAAAAAGCAACTGGATTATCAGGAGCTACTAGATCAAGATCAAAACGATTTGGAAGATTTTTTGGTACAAATAAAGTATCATTCCATCCCCGACCTAAAATCCATTTACTTGGAGAAATTTTCATTATTTTCTTTTCCAGGAGGTTTTGGAGGTCTTTAATGGATTTACAGTTATTCAGATTGAGCCACATTAAGAGTCTTCCGAAATCTGTAACGTGAATATGGGTATCGATAAATCCTGGAATAACTGTTTTTCCTTCTAGTTGAATTACCTTAGTATTATTATCAATTAACAAAACTACTTCTCTAGTTGTTCCAACCTTGATTATTTGCTCACCCTTAACTGCAATAGCTTCAGCTCGAGGAGTTGAGCGACACATAGTTAGTATATTTCCATTAATTAACGCTAGATCTGCAGACATCGAAAGGTAACCTTTCAGTTCTATAATTGAGATCAGGTAAAAATGTTTATTGAATTTTTGTTTATTAACAAAAAAAAATTAAAAATCCATTTCAACAAAACACATAATAATAGATGTAATTACCTTTTTTCAATTGATTAAAAAGTTAGAGGAACTAACGCTAAGATGCTTATTACACTTATTAACCCTCCATCCCCACGTGGGGCACCATCAGCTCGATTCATACCCCTTGGTTTAGGTTACTTGGTAGCTTATCTTGAAGAGAACCATTTTGAAGTAAATGTTATTGATTACCAAACCAAAGAAATTACAAAGCAAGAATTAGTAACTGAACTTTCTAGAAACCAACCCAAAATAGTGGGAGTAACAACATCTACTCTAACCTACAAATCTGCAATAGATATTGTAAAAACAGTGAAAGAAACACTACCTAATAGTTATACAATTTTAGGAGGACCTCATGTAACAGTTCTAGATGAACAAACCCTAAATGAGTCACCTGAAGTGGATATTATCGTTAGAGGTGAAGGGGAAAATACACTTTTAGAAATAGCGAAATATGTAGATAAGCAAAAGATTAAGAAAATCGATAACATTAAAGGAATAACAATTAGAAAACAATCTCGTATAATGAGAACTATTGATAGATCTTTTATTAAAGATTTAGATGAATTACCCCATCCAGCTTTTCATCATTTTGATCTCAATAAATATACAATCAGTGGAAAAAAGTATCTTCCAATTATTACTAGCCGGGGGTGTCCATTTCAATGCACTTTTTGTTTAGCATCAAAAATGTGTGGAACAGGATTTAGGACAAGAAGCCCAGAAAAAGTAGCGGATGAGTTAGAGTGGCTTAGAGATGTTCATAAAGCTGACATCTTTGCCTTTTATGATGACACCTTCACTTTCGATATGAATAGAGCATACAAAATTTGTGAGGAGATAAAGAATAGAAATATTGATCTTCCATGGGATTGTAGAACTCGAGTTGATCGAATTAATCCAAGAATATTAGTTAAGATGAGAGAGGCAAACTGTCAATTGATACATTTTGGTGTTGAATCTGGAAGCCAAAAAATGCTCAATTCGATGAAAAAAGGAACTACTGTGGAGCAAAATGCGAGAGGGATTAAGATGGCTAAGGAGTCAGGAATAGGGGTGGCAATATCAGTTGTTGTAGGTTATCCTGGTGAGACAAAAGAATTGTTAAAGGAAACTTTTGATTTTATTCGAAAAACAGAACCAGACTACGTGTATGTTTGTCAAGCAATCCCTTATCCAGGCACAGAAATGTATGATGAATTAAAAAAGTTAGGGTGGGAAGTATCTAGTGATTGGGACCGTTATGATGAGCAAACAGCTGTATTCGAAAATCCTCTTTTGTCTTCTCTAGAAATTGATGAAATGAGGGGAAAATTTTATGATGACTTTTTTTCCCCAACATATTTTCTACGAAAATCTATTAAAAAGGACTTTTATAGCCAAACAATGGCTCATGCGACATTAAATCATTTGTTATGGCGTATTAAGTTCCCAAAGTGGTTTTTTTCCAGTTTCCGAAAATTGGTTCCTAGAAGAGATGAAAGTTAAAATAACTAAAATCCTATTGACCGTGGTAACAAGACTATGGTTTCTTTTTGTGTTTAAAAAAGATTAAAATGCTCCCTATTACAGCCACCAATACAATTATCGTGATTATAAAAATGAACACGGATTCAGAGGACAACCCCAATTCGGTTTGAGATTCAATGGATATATCAATTGGATTGTTTTTAGCCGAAGTGTAGTAACTTTTTTGGGATTCCCAATTAGCTGTAATTATCCAATCTCCAATAATTTCAGGTTTATATGTAAAGTTGAAGGATCCATTTGTCGTTGT
>JAGXOB010000205.1 GCA_019894735.1 Promethearchaeota archaeon
ACTACTTCCGTTAAAGCAAGCCATTTTTTATACCACTTTACAACCGCAGCACCTTCTTTTGATAATATTACTGTTAATTTTACACCAAAATCTTCTTGTAATTTTTTCATCAAATCAATTGATTCTTGAAGCAAGAATCCAGTTCCTGTAATACCCCAAAGCATTTTCAAAATTAATCATCAACTCCTCTAATCAAGTAATGTATATGAAAATATACTTTTTAAAGAATTTAGCTTTTCATATAAAACCTAATGGTAAGAATTATTAGATTAAGTATGATTTTTGTTAAATAGAAGAACCTAAAAAAAGTACTCCTTAGTAATTATGGAACCCTCTAAGTATGTTTATCTAGACTACGCTGCAACTACTCCAATGGATTCAAGAGTAATTGAAGTAATGAACGAACATTTTAAAATATCCTACGGAAATTCTTCAAGTTTACATTCAGTCGGTCAAAAAGCTGCACAAACATTAGTTAAATCCCGTGACACTATAGCATCTTTAATAAACGCTAAGAGAGACGAGATAATATTTACATCTTCTGGTACGGAAGCAGATAATATCGCGATTTTAGGTGTTGCGCTTAAAAATCAAAATCGGGGTAAGCATATCATTACATCAACAATCGAGCATCACGCAGTTGAAAATACATGTAAAAGTTTAAAGAAGAAGGGATTTAGTACTACATTCTTACCTGTTGACAAATATGGTTTAATAGATTTAAAAGAACTGGAGGATATGATTACTGACGAAACAACTCTTATTAGTATAATGTTCGCAAACAACGAAATAGGAACAATTGAACCAATTAAAGAAATTGGGGAAATTGCTAAAGAACACGATGTTATCTTTCATACGGATGCAGTTCAAGCGTTTGGGAAACTCCCAATTGATGTTAAGGAAATGAACATCGATTTACTTTCGACTTCTGCTCACAAATTATATGGCCCTAAAGGAGTAGGAATGTTATATATAAAAAATAAAGGCGTAAGAGAAGGTTGGGGAAAATATATCGAACCAATAATGTTTGGTGGAGGCCACGAAAGAGATATGAGACCTAGTACTGTAAATGTCCCCGGAATTGCAGGATTTGCTAAAGCAGTAGAAATAGCAAAGGAAGAAATGTCAAAAGAAATAGAGCGACAAGTGAAATTACGTGACAAAATAATAGATTTTGTATTAAATAATATTGATGATACATATTTAAACGGACATCGAACCCAACGATTACCTAATAATGTTAATTTAGGCATCAGATTTATAGAAGGAGAATCTATAGTATTAGATTTGGATTCAGAGGGCATAGCAGCATCAACAGGATCTGCTTGTTCTTCAAAATCATTAGAACCCTCTCATGTACTATTGGCTATTGGTTTGAAACCTCAAGAAGCTCATGGTTCTTTAAGGGTGACTATTGGAAGATTCACAACCGAAGAGGACATCGATTACTTTTTAGAAAAACTACCTCCAATAATCGATCGACTTAGAAAAATGTCACCTCTTAAAAGTGATTAAAAAAATAATATCATAACCGAAACAATTGTGATAATTGAAATGAATTTAGAAAAAAAACTGGCTATAATAATACTAATTGGCGGAAAGAACATCAGATTCAGAAATGAGTCGGCAGCTATTTTAAAAGTTCTTGGTAAACCTTTGGTTCTTCATCAGATAGAAACACTTTCTAAATTTGATGAGGATGTGTTCTTAATAGCTCATTCAGAAGATCAAATTACCTCGTATTATAAAGAAATAAATTTTCCACGAGATGTTATTTTCGTTGTTGACGATAAGGAAATTTTAGAGGATACTGAGTTAAGAACTCCTATGTTAGGTATTTATTCTGGTTTTAAAGAGTTAAATAGATTAGGTTTCGAAAAAGGATTTCTTTTATCTGGAGATATGCCTTTAATCAAACCGAAAGTAATTGAACTTATGATTAATAGAGTTAAAGGATATGATTGTTGTATTCCAAGATGGAATAACGGTTATTTAGAACCTCTATTTGGAATTTACCCCGTCAACAGTACTTTTAAACTTGCTGAAAAAATGATTCAAGAACGTAATTACTCGTTAAATAAGATAATAGATTTATCAAAACATATCAATTACATATCTGTTGAAGAATCTATAAAGCCACTCGATCAAAATTTAGTTTCTTTAATCAATATCAATGGACCAATAGATCTCGAAAACTTAATTAAACTTTATCAATGATTCTTTACTTTTAGGTTGATAATGATTAAAATCGGATGAAATCTTCGCTGTAAAACTTATAACATGACGATTGATTAGGATTTTATTTTATTCTGATAAGATATCGATAAAGAACATTCAAAAATCGTAACTGTTTTTTTTGTTGTAAAATTGATTACATTAATGGTAAAAGAAGAATTCAAATTTCTAGAGAAAAAGATAGATCTCGAAAATCGTGAAGAACTAGGCTCTTCTTACAAGATAAAGTCATATGAAGATAACTTAAAATTAATGAAGAGTAAGAACCTTCCTCAGAAATCTATAGAAGATGTATTGAATCACTTTTTTTTAGAAAATAATGATATAACAAAAAAAACTAAAGATTCAATATCTACGGTTGTATACTCTCAAAAAGATAGAATCATCGTTATCATTACTAACTCCGGACAAGATATCATTTGGAAAAGAGATAAATTGATCCATGCCTACGGTTGGTTTTTCTTTGTTTCTAAACCTAAACAAAAGCCTAATAAACAGAAGAAAGAGAAGAAGAAACAGGAACCTAAGAAGGAGGAAAAAACTCTAAGTAGAGAAGCTTTTCTCTTCGGAGAAATAAGTATTCCACTAAAAGAAAAAGAAAATATGCGTTCTTTATATCATAATAAAGAATACTTTCAATATTTGAAGCTTATCAACTCAAACAAAATACCTCAACTACCTATAAAAGATGTTTTAAACGATTTACTGTTTAAAAATGAAGTTATTCCTTTGAAAGAAAAGAAATCCATCGGAAAGATCATTTATTATCAAAAAGAGCGAGTAATTGTTGTTAAATCTTTAATAGGAGACATGATGTATGAACAACTAAAGGGATTAGTAAAGAAATACGGTTGGTACTTCTATATTACTGGCGTCCCTGTTGGAGAAAGTAATATTTCAGAAGCTATTGATAAGATCGATAAAAAGTTCGATTCTAATTATTTTAAAGAAGTGTTAGTTTCAAATAGTGATACAAAGGAAAAGACCAGAATAACGATTTATCCTATCGTTCTTAAACCAAATCATAATTGTCATATTTTAGGCATAGGAAATCTTAATATTTTGTTGGATTGTGGAATTTCTGAGCCAGAAGATGATGAAAAATTATATGAAAAAGAATCCACCGAAGAAGTGGAACAGTTAGAGAACAGAGAAATTACTGAAGATGTTAAAGTCTTTAACAAAGAGAAAGAATATAGAAGCTTGGATAATTTTAAGCATATTGAAGAATACCTTCAAAATCTCCCGCAATTAATAGTAGCAGCGGAGCAAGAGGAATCAATACCTGAAAACGATCTACAGATACAGTCTTTTATGCCAAAAATTGACGCTGTGTTTATCTCCCACAGTCACTTTGATCATGTTTCAGGGCTTAGAAAGTTAATTTCACAAAATCCTGATGTTCCAGTTTTCTGTTCGCGAATCACCTTAGATTTGTTCCTCTTAAGGGATTCAAACTACTTAAAACAAGAAAGTA
>JAGXOB010000206.1 GCA_019894735.1 Promethearchaeota archaeon
CGATAAAACAGGAGAAATGAAGAGTGGTGTTGAAGAAGACGAAGCAATTAAAATGATACGACACGCAATAGATAATGGAGTTAATTACATCGACACAGCATATCCCTATCATGGGGGGGAAAGTGAAGTAGTAGTTGGAAAAGCGTTAAAGGACGGATATCGTGAAAAAGTCCACCTTACGACAAAATTACCAATGTGGATGGTTAAAAAGACGGGAGATTTTGATGAATATTTAAACCAACAGATTGAGAGGTTACAAACCAATCCAGATATCTACTTATTCCATGGGTTAAATAAGCACAGGTTAGAAACAGTGAAAAATCTGAATTTAATTAAAAAGATGGAAAAAGCTAAGGAAAAAGGATTAATTAAACACATTGGTTTTTCGTTTCACGATAAATTTGAAGTTTTTAAAGAAATTATTGATTTCTATAATTGGGATTGCTGTCAAATTCAATATAACTATCTCGATATCGACTATCAAGCAGGTACTAAGGGTTTAGAATATGCTGGGAGTAAAAACATAGCTGTAATTGTCATGGAACCAATTAGAGGAGGTAAATTAGCAATCCCCGAGGACCAATTAGAGTCCAAACTAGAAATTAATGTCGCTCTTGAAGCTTCAAAAATCAAGAGGAAAATGGCAGATTGGGCCCTCCAATTCGTATGGAACCATAAAGAAGTTTCTGTTATCTTGAGTGGGATGAGTAAGATGCAACATGTTATAGAAAACGTCGATTCTGCTAATAATTCTGGTGTAAATAGTTTAACCGGTGATGAATTAAATACAATTAATGAATTACGCAAAGCATACGAAAAATTCCTTGTAGTTCCCTGCACGAGTTGTGGATATTGTATACCTTGTCCTAATGATGTTTCTATCCCTACTGTACTTAGATTATTAAATGAAGTTGCCTATTGGGGGGAATCCCGCAGACAAATGATTACCTATTTTTATAATTACAGCGCGAAAACTCAAGAGGATATTGAAGAAAGGAGATCTAAGGGCGAAGAAATAAGTGGTGCTGCTACTTTATGTATTCAGTGTGGAGAATGTCTTGATAAATGTCCACAACAGATTGAAATTCCCGATTTTATGGAGAAAGCAAACGAAATATTTGAGAATGGAAAAAACATTTCTGATATTTTAACATAGTCATATGTTAGGAAATTTGTCTTAAACATTTACGCATTAACAAAAATAAATAATATAAAGTATCAACTGTTAATTGCAGTATAAAAATAGGTTTTTTATTTTAAATTAATAGAAAAGAAAAATAGGCTGGAATGAAGAAGATATGAAAATCAAATATAAATTATTTAAAAAAACATTTCCTCTAATCTGTACAAAATGTGGTAAATTATTGAATATGCCAAGAGATTATTGCGAAAATTGTGGAGAAAAGGACAGTCTCAGAGAAACCACAAAAGAAGATCATGAAAAATTTGAAAGAGAACAAAAACTTTCTAGTGAAAATTAACGATTAGAAGCTATGTTTTTATCGATTTTAAGAAAATGTAAAAAATTAACACAATATTATTCTTTTAAACTTTTCTTTATCTTTTGATATAAATCTTTTAGACCAGAATTTTCAAGAAATTGATCTATTTTTGGTAACGGCTTTTTTATCTGAGTTGGTTCGTTCTTACTTAATTCACTCCCACAAAACTCACAGATAACTTGATTAGGGTCCGAAGATTCTGTGCTACAATTTGAACATTTCATTTTAAAATCATCTTCAAATCAAAAATTATACTTTCTTATAATAAAAAACTCATTTAGCACTATTTAAATTTACTGAGCTAAAAATAAAAAAAAAAAGTAATTGTTTAAACTAGACTTTACCATATTTCTTAAACAAGAAAATGCCAAGTATCACTATTACTATGCTCATTAACGCAATAATACCTAGTTGAGCCAAAATTTCTACAGTAAATGGAGCAACTCCATTGAATATTGCAGTTATTGCATCGGTGACGTAATAACTAGGGAGGAAGACCCCTATAACCCGTGTAGCATCACTTAATGGAATGAAAGTGCCAAAAAACATTTGGGGAAGAATAAATATGAATGAAATTCCCGCGGCAGCTCCCGCTGATTTAGCTATTGTAGCTGTGATTAAGCCCAATCCAACAGAGGATAGCGATAATAATAACATAAAAATAAATGCCATTATAACTCCGAAGACATCAACATTTGGCCGAAAGCCCATTAAAAGAGACAATAGAAATACTATCATTAGTTGGATAACTGCGATTAGCATATTTGTTATGATATAACTTCCTATAAACTGCGTAGAGGTTGTAGGTGTTACATTTATCCTTTTTAGTAACCCATGTTCTCGATCATCAGTAAAAGACATCGACACAGTCATTATTATAAATATGCAAGCATATGCAAATAACCCTGGTGCCATCGAATCAAATATTGCCGAATCTCCACCTCCTAAACCCCCAAAAGCTAATCCAAATACCAATGTAAGTATAGCGGGAAAAAGTAAATTTAGAAATAAATTAGCTGGTTCCCTGATCAATTTCAGTAATTCCATTTTTACGAGTGCTAGTACTCTTTGTATCATTTTTCTATACACCCTCCAAAATTCTTCTTCCTGTTATTTTCATAAATACTTCTTCTAAATTTGTAGCATCGTGTTTCTTCATTAATTCTTTTGGAGAACCAAGAGCAACCAGCTCTCCGTAATCTATAATTCCTACTCTGTCGCAAAGAGCCTCCGCCTCCTCAATATAATGAGTTGTTAAAATAATAGTCTTATCCTCTTGCTTAAGATCACCGATAAAATTCCATGTATTCCGTCTAGCTCGAGGATCCATTCCGACAGTTGGTTCGTCTAGAAATACAATTTTAGGATCATTAATTAACGCAATAATTAAATTTAACTGTCGAATCATACCTCCACTATATCCTTTTGCTTTCCTATTGCTTGCCTCTTTTAATCCCGAAGCTTCAAAAAATTTATCCGCTCGTTCTTTTAAAAGATTTTTATCCATTTCAAATAAATTTCCAAAGAGTTCAACATTCTCTCGCCCTTTTAAAAATTTATAAACAGATGCTTCTTGAGGACAAACTCCGATCATCTTTTTTATTTCGCTTAAATCTCTTTTTACGTCGTATCCTCCAACAACTGCGGTCCCTTCTGTTGGATTTAACAATCCTACAAGCATATTGATTATTGTTGTTTTACCCGCACCGTTTGGTCCCAAAAGGCCAAAAAGCTCGCCTTTTTTTATTTCGAGGTTTATCCCATTTACAGCAGTAACATCATCGAATTGTTTTACGAGATCTTTAATGATTATGGCACTTGCACCATCAGGATCAAATATATCTTCAGGTTTCTGCCTTTTAGTTATTATTTTCGCCGTTTCTCCCGGTATAAGTTCCTGTAATCTAATAATTTCTCGCTCAAGAGTATCAATTTTATCAAGGTATCCAACGATTTCATTATTTTTTGAACTTATATCCTTTTTAAGTTCATCTATTAACTTTATCATTTCTTCTCTATCGTTCATATCTTTCATTACCTTTCTATAGTTATCTTCAATTTTATTATTTTAATCATCCGATATAGCTATACTTATTGTTTTTCATTAGTGATAATTGAATATTTTGGAGTCCGATCCTTCGTTTTCTTGCTAAAAATGTCTTGAGAATCAAGCCAGGATATTTTAGATTGAAATCTGAGTATTTAA
>JAGXOB010000207.1 GCA_019894735.1 Promethearchaeota archaeon
GAGGGAATAAAGAAAATTTAAATCCCCTAAAATCAACATTAATTTTTTTAAGAAAGGTAATATTTAGATGATACTACGGGATAGATGAAAGACCGTGAAAGTTCAGTTTCACGATCTATTAGAACAAATAAATCATATTAGATTTCAAAAATCACTTTAGCTTTTTCTTCGATTATCGTGTTATTAACTAAATCCCAAATTTCGCTGTAGAAGAACTCTTCATTATTTTTCACTATCAGAGGTAGACTTTCAACACAGGCGCTCATATCACAATAAAGACTATTAAATGTAGGATTTTTCATTAAAGGATCGTCAAAATCTTTAGGATCTTGGTAGTCTAAAACTTTATAATCAATATTTTTATCCTTGAGCCAAGTTAATAACATTTCACAGAAAAAGCAACTTTTTTTAATTACGATCTTAAATTGAGCCATGATTGAAGAATTAATACACAAGTTATTAAATTTTTATTTAATAATTTGAAAATTAAAGCTCAATTTCAAACGTAAGCTTAAGATATTCGTATTTGGAATTAAGTAATTTAATTATATTTTGGGTAAATGTTCTTAGGTTTTGTGAATGCAATGGTTTTTCTTCTGCTTGTTCTTCGTAAAAATCATGAATAACCATTCTTGTTTCATCTACTCCGTTTGTATAATAAAAATTCTGCCAATTAATAGAGATACTGCAGAGCGATTTTATTTTCTCATCGGGATATTTAGATTTATCTAAAATATGGCTTTTATATTTTTTAATAGCCTCGGCGACTTTTTCAAGGTGGTCTGCAATTGTTAAGGAATAGCGGCAAATACTTATTAAATTAGAAGTAGTTCTAGTATTTCGCGTATTAGCAGCTTGTTCAAAGGAGTTCCATGCATCTAACCACTCATCTTTGTGTATACCATCAACTCCATTGTTCATCATTGCTACATTAATTATATCGCTTAAATCGACATCGTGACCTCTTTTAATTTTTTTATCAAAAATTTCTTTTAAACTTGAACCGGTGAGATAACTACCAGCACCAAAATCGAGTAACTGATTAAGGTTATTCGCAGCAAAAAGAGTTTCGCGTTTATTCTCTTTAGTTTCAAATTTATTCCATTCTACGGTTTTTTCCCATTCACCTGTTTCTTTGTCTTTCACAAAACTACACTCCTTCAAAGAAGAGTCCAATAAATTGGTCTGAAACATCCAAAAATCGATATCGTCTGTAAATCTCTTTCTTCTCCAATCCCGGGTTGTATATTTACCTAAATAGAGCTTTAGTGTGCCTCTAACTAACGAAAGTTTCCCGTTTTTTAATACTTCGCGTGCGTCTTCACAATAATGGTGATTAGGATCTTGCGAACACAGTTCGATTTTCTTAAGAACTTTTCTCGCTTCACTCGCAACTATATCGCATGGTATGCTACCATCAGAAGGATACGATCTAGATCCGCCTTCAATAAAGTTTTCAAACAATTTGGAATCATTCTCCGGTATAGAGTACCAGGGATTCTTAAAATTAGCTTTGCTAAAAAGGAAGTGAGTAAAACCATTTTCGTCTCTCAGAGTTTTATCAATAAGAAATGAAACATCCCTAAGGTTATCTCCTTTCGTTATTGCATCAGCTTTTATATCCCAAATTCCATTCATTTAATGATCTCGTTTAATAATTAATAAAAGTATAAGGGTTATATTTCTTAAATCTTATTTTTATAATTTAAACCATTAATCCTTCATAAATAGTAAAATTAAAAGGAGATTCTATATTAAATTTAAAAGATCATGAGCAAATTCTTTTCACTTTTCACTTATACTCCGTGGGATAATCTTAACACAAAAGTTTTGACCGAAGTTAAACTGTTATCACTTAAAAATATAATCAAAACTTTTCCCGTAATTGAACCCGGATTTTTTGATGACTTGCTCTCAAATATGTATAATTTCAAACATTATTCGTGGGTTGAATGCATTAAAAGAATTGTTGGTCCTGATAAGGAGGATTATGAAACAGCGCCATGGAATTTAATATGGGGGATGGATCGCGATGGTAGAATTTTCCAAATTCTCGTTCAAAAAGTAAAAAACGAATTGAAAGATTCACAAGCAACCTTAGTGGCATTAGCCCCTCCAGAATTAGCAAAGTTATTTGAAAAACATAAGGAAGGAGCCATATTACGAACCTTAACACTACTTAACAATCCAAAAAAGATGAAATTTTTAATGGTTTTAGCACCGAAAGGAAAATCTATTGCTGAGGAACAGCAGATGTTACAAATAAATGAGAAGGATTTAGAAAGAGTGCAATTTATTAATACTTTGAAGCAAATGCCTAATATTAAGGGACATTGGTTCCCAACTTCTGAATTAAAATGCCCTATTTGTAATGGTCCACTAACACAACTTTATAGTAATGAAGTTGGACTTGTATGTCAACAGTGTGGGTTTAAAAAAGTAAAATAAAATGGACATTTTTTTTTAAAATCAGTGGTAATAATTTTTATTTTATGTTCCCCTCTATCATTTATCGCAAAATTTAAAAATTAGATGTGAATCATTAAGTATGTTTGTAGCTGCACTTGACCTTGGAACTACTGGATGTAGGACATATATTTTTGATCTTGCTGGAGCAATTATAGCAAGTGATTATCAAGAATGGGAGAGTTATTATCCCTCACCGTCATGGGTTGAACAGAATGCGAATTCATGGTGGGATTCTATCAAAAAAACGACTGAAGGCGCCATAAAAAAGAGTGGAATAGATAAATCGGAAATAGTGAGTCTTTCAGTAACAAACCAAAGAGAGACTATTGTACCAGTTGATAAAGCGGGCAATCCCCTACATAACGCATTAGTTTGGCAAGATAGACGTACTACAGATCAGGTAGATTTTATAAAGAAGAAAATAGGTATAGACAAAATTTATCGGACGACAGGTTTGACGATAGATCCTTATTTTTCGGCAACTAAAATTCTCTGGTTTAAGGATGAAAAACCGGAGATTTATCAAAAGGCACATAAATTCCTTTTAGTTTCGGATTATATCATATATAAATTAACTGGGAAATATTATACTGATCATTCTAACGCTTCAAGAACAATGCTATTTGATATTAACAATTTAAAATACTCGGAAGATATAGCTTCAGAACTAGAAATAGATTTAGATAAGATGCCAGAGACGATCGAAAGCGGAGTTGAGATAGGAGAAATTAAAAACGAAGAAATTTTATTTGACAAAAAAACTTTAGTTGTTTCAGGAGCAGGAGACCAACAATCAGCAGCATTAGGAGTAGGAGTAGTCACCCCCGGAAATGTAAATCTAACTACGGGAACTGGAAGTTTTATGTTAGCTTTTCTGAATAAACCTAATTTTGATCCAAACAAGAGAGTTCTTTGCAGTTGTCACGCAATCCCTGGTGCCTGGGTTCAAGAAGCAAGTATATTTACTACAGGTGCTTTTTTAAGGTGGTTTAGGGACGAGTTAGGGACCGAAGAAAGCAGAATCGCAACCGAACAAAATCAAGATCCTTACGAAATTATAACAGAAGAAGCTGAAAAATCACCTATTGGTGCTAATATGTTACTTGCTATTCCACATTTAGTCGGCGCTGGAGCACCACATTGGAATCCCTATGCAAGAGGATTGATATATGGATTATCATTAGGTCATAA
>JAGXOB010000208.1 GCA_019894735.1 Promethearchaeota archaeon
GCCTTAAGTTTAGAAAAAAGTAGCTTTATAACCGATCTTTTCAGAATAGGGGAACAACATGGTCTATTTGCAATAGTTCGCGTTAAAAATGTTGAAGATTACGCAGAGTTCATAAAAGATTTGTATCAATCCGATGAAATTGAAGATACTCTTACTAGTTTTGTACTAGATGAACTAAAAACTTATACAAATTTTGTAATTTATTAGACTACCCTGTGAACATTTCAAATCTCAAGTTCATTTTTAATCACTCTCTAATGACTTATATATCATATCAATTACCTTTTTTTTATTAAGATTAATATCAATATTATAGAATTATTAGAATCATATCTTTGTGAGGAGTTGCATATATTTCGAGATATTAATGACTTTCTTAAAAAACCTAATAATAAGAAAGTTGCTATAATAGATATAGAAACCACAAACATTCAAAAGGAAGGCTGTATAATCGAGATAGGTATTGTTGAACTTGATTTAGTAACTGGAGCAACTCAAATATTATTTGATTCACTAGTAAAAGAACCCCTCTTTGGAGGCATACACAGAAATTCATGGATTTTCAACAATTCTGATTTGAAATTCGAAGATGTGGAGAACGCGCCTAGGTTAGATCATGTTAAAAATGAAATCCAAGAAATATTAGATCAATATTCATTAACAGCATATAATACAGCTTTTGATTTTGGATTTATGGAATCAAGGGGTTTTACTATAAAAAAGGATATCCCAGATATTATGGCAGTAGCAAAAGAGGCGTGTAAAATTATGTATGCAAAAGGTGATTATAAAAATCCAAAGATGCAAGAAGCTTGGGACAATCTCTTCCCCAATACTGACTATATTGAAAAACATAGAGCAGTTGACGATGCAATTCATGAAGCTGAAATTCTGTTTGAAATGTATAAGCGAGGAGAATATAAAATCGAACCGTAGTAAAGTTAATTTCTTAAATAAAGTCCTAAGTTGTATTATTTACATAGTAGGAAAGCGGGTTGGTTTTAAAAAGGCGAAATAAATTAATTTAATTACAATAGAATTATATCTTTAATTGAAAAGTATGAATTATTTTTTTGAATTAATTACAAAAAGTGTAGGTTTCTCAAGAGTAGGAAGAATAGTATGTTCAAAAGAAACTAAAAAGTTCATATCAACGCCAAATATTATTATTCCGATGAAAAAAAGTTTAATGAATAATGTTAGTTTTCTTGAGGAGTTTGAAGATCACGAGCTATTTTTAATAGTAAAAGATTTTTATTTAAAAATCGGATTCTTACGAGATAAGTTTAATAAGACTGGTTTTATCTATACGCATAATGGTTCAATGGAAAATTTTAAAGAAAAATTAGCGTCTAACATTGACATCTTTAAAGAAGACAATATAATACCTTCAATTCCTTTCAACATTCCTACAACAGCTATAAATGAAGAATTTGCTGAAGAGGAAATTAACAATTTTTTAGAAGATGCCGATCAAATCTTACACCAATATAGCAACTTGGATTTTGGATTATCTATTAAGATGTATGATTATTATGAATTATTTGATCTATACATCCCATTAATTAAGAATAATGAAAATGTGAGGATATTAAATTTAGTAGATCTTTTTGACAATTTTAGTAATTTCAGAAATATTTTAAGAGTCATATTTAAAATCAAGAAAGAACTTGA
Source organism: Promethearchaeota archaeon (assembly GCA_019894735.1). The sequence goes on from JAGXOB010000208.1 coordinate 1,675, forward strand.
TAATAATTTAGTGTTGATGGTTTCAGGTAGAATTATACCAAAATTTTATCCAATTTTGATTTATTTAGGGATCGATTTAATTGATTGTTCTTATTCACTGTATTTATCCTCTGAAAATTTCTACGATACTATAGAACATTTGTTACCAATTTATAAGATAAAATACTTACCCTGTTCATGTACTATTTGTAAGAGGAATTTAAAGTATAATTTAACTAACAAATATTCATCTGAAAAATTAGAACAGCTATCACTTCATAATATCATCTCAGCATATACTTATATGAATAAACTCAAATTATATATGAGAATGGAAGATTTTCGGGGTTTCATCGAAAAATCCTCGTATGATGATATGAACATAATTTCTACCTTAAAATTGCTCGATAAACAATATTCTGATGTATTGAGGCTTGAGACTCCAATAACTCAAGTAAGTAAAACTGTAAACTGTTTTGGTCCATCTTCATATAATAGACCAGATTTTCAAGAATTTCGGGAGAGATTGGTAAAAAATTTTTCACCAGAACCCTGGACAAAATTGATTATATTAATCCCATGTTCGGCAAAAAAACCTTACTCGGAGTCGAAATCTCATAGAAAATTTCAAAGTATTGTAAGAAAATTTCCAGATTTTCCTGATTTCCAAGAAATTATTTTAACATCGCCATTAGGAGCTATTCCAAGGCAATTAGAAGATATATACCCTGTAAATTCTTACGATATTTCTGTAACAGGAGATTGGGATAATGAAGAAATAGAAATTGCATCAATTATGCTTATCTCTTTATTGAAGAAGTTTAGCGAGAGAATTCCGATATTATGTCATTTGAAAGACCCCGGTTATTTAAAAATTGTCGAAAAGGCGGGTTTAAAATTGAAGAACAAATTTTACTTTACAGAAGTTAAAGGTAATCTTACGACTATGGAATCCTTATTGTCTTTGGAAAATAGAATTAAATCCCTAAAAGACTCATTAGAATTAGAAAATGTTATACCTGAAAACAAAAATTTCTTAAAAACTTGGACTCGTAAGTTTCTAAAAATAATCGATTATCAATTTGGTCCAAATTTAGGAAATAAAATTTATTGTAATGGAATTAGAACGTGGAAAAACAAAAAAAGTAATCATATAGAAATAAATGACCTAAAGACTCGTGAGAAACTGGGAAATTTCAATGCTGATACGGGGCAAATTGAGTTAAACCTCAATGGAGCGAATAGGTTACTACCCTTAAAAGAACAAACGAAATTTATCGTGTTTGATGGCCAATCTATTAATGGAAACACTTTATTTCGACCAGGGGTTATTAGATTTAGCCCAAACCTTCTACCAAAAGACTTAACTTTGATTTTCGATAAAAACCAAGAGAAGCTTATTGGATTAGGAAGCATGATAGTTGGTTCAAACTATATTAAAAATTCAAAAACAGGTAAAATTGCAAATGTCTACGAAAAAATTTAACGAAAATACTTTACTCGTTGAAAAAATTAAAGATTTTAGATCTAATTCAATTAATAGGAAATTTAGATTTAAAGAACTGCAACTAGATAAGCCAGTAAGTTTCTGGATAAAAGAAGATAGGTTGCTTAAAAAAAAGGGGAAAGAATTTGCGATAATATTAAGAACAAAGGGGTGTAGTTGGGCTTTGGGGGATTTTGGGGGATGCTCCATGTGCGGTTATATCCAGGATTCTACAATTGAAAAAATAGATCAAGTGCATATAATTAACCAATTTAACTATGCTCTTCAAGAAAAAATCAATGAAATTACTTCAGATGAGGAAGATTTTATCGTTAAAATTTATAATTCTGGTAGTTTTTTCGATGACAATGAAATATCTGATGTTGTTCGAGAACATATATTCAAAAAAATAGCAGATGTCCCTAAATTTAAAGAAGTTGTTATAGAATCTCGAGTTGATTATATAACTGATGAGAAGCTTAAAAAAATGAAAGGCACCTTAAAGAACAAATAT
>JAGXOB010000020.1 GCA_019894735.1 Promethearchaeota archaeon
CAAAGGACGGAATAATTGATATATCCCTCACAGAAGATGATCAGAGAGTCATATTTAGTATTAAAGATAACGGAAAAGGCTTAACACCTGAAGAAATGCAAAAGATATTTGGTAAGTTCGTAACAATTGAACAAGGGGTTGATGGGCACTCTACTTTAGATAAGGGGAGTGGATTAGGTCTGTATATCGCTAAAGGTTTTATTGAAGCGCATGGAGGTAAAATCTGGGTTGAGTCTGAGGGAGTAGACTTAGGTAGTGAATTTAGTTTCGTACTACCAAGACAATAAATCCTTTTTTTTCATCTGAACAAGGTCAATATCTACAATGAGAAATTATAATAAGCTGAATTTTCTTATTCAAATTGAAGGATTTTATTCAATAGCAATATATAAATCTATTGTTATTTATAAATCCTTGAAGTATTAATTATCTAAATAATGTATGGCATAAAATTAAACCTCTAATGCCGACTTTAATAATTTCTGAAAAAAATAAAGCTGCTAAAGGGATCGCAGAAGCTTTGGGACCTGTTACCATTATAAACAAATCGAAATTCCTAAAAGTCTATCAAATACCTTCAAAGGATATATATGTTGTTCCTCTTCGAGGACATATTTTAGAATATAGAAATATTGATCAATATAAAAGTTGGGCAAATTCAGATCCAAGAGAAATCATTACAAATCCAAAATCAATTGACAAACTAGCTATAAGTTATGCTAGACCGTATATTAAAGTTTTAATCGAATATTCTAAGCTCTGCGACGAATGTGTGATTGCCACTGATGCCGATATAGAAGGGTGTAATATTGGGCTTTTTGACGCTTTACCTTTTGTAACTAAGGCTAATAGAAATATTAAAGTGAGCCAATTATGGTTAAGTTCATTAGAAAAGAAGGAGATACTTTCAAAATACAGAAATTTAATCCCCCCTAAATGGAGTTGGGGGGAATCTGGAGAAACAAGAGCCATAATTGATGCAGTTATAGGTTTTTCAAGCACCAGAGAAGCCACTAATATATTTAAGCCAATTCTAAACGAAATTAATAATAAATTTGTATCTATAGGAAGGGTACAAACCTCATTACTCTATTTAATTTATCTAAGAGATCATGAGATCGAACAATTTATTCCTGAACTATATTGGACAATTACAGCCAATTTAGAGCACAAAGGGCACGATATTAAAGCTGTGCACACTAAGAATCCTTTTATTAAAGAGAAAGAATCTGAAGCTAAGGCTATATTTCAAAAGATTAAAAACGAGAAAATCGCTACAATTTTAAACAATACACAACAATCCGTAGTAATTAATCCCCCAACGCCGTTAAACACTTCTAAAGCATTAGTATTGCTGACTAAGACGCTAAGAATTAGCGCACAAACTGCAATGAATACTATGAATTCGCTTTATTTAAATCAAATTATCTCTTATCCAAGAACTGATAGTGATAAATATAACTCCAATTTTGACCATATCCAATATTTAGGGAATTTCAAACCTCATACTGACTATGGATCCTACACCATAAATCTATTTAAAGAAAACAGAATGAATCCAACAGTGGGTAAAGTTGATGCTGGAGATCATCCCCCTATTACTCCACTATTAAGCTTAGAGCAAGATAGCTCAAAACTTGAAAATGATTGGCAGAGAAAAGTATACAACATTTTAGCTCGACATTATTTAGCCCTTTTCGGTAAACAAGCAAAAGAACTTAGAACCAAATTAAAACTATCAATTAAAGATGAAATCTTTACTTCTCAAATCGTGGCGTTAACCCAGAATGGATTTTACGAAATCGCTCCATTTTTGAAAAAAGTATATCAACCATTATTCCAGATACAAGTTAAGGCCCTTCCAGTTAACGAAATTTCTTTAGAAGAAAAAGAAACCCAACCACCACCGCATTACACAGACACAACTTTACTAAAGCTAATGGAGAGAGAACATCTAGGAACAAAATCCACTCGCCCCACAATAATTAAAATTCTAGTAGATCGCAACCTAACATATCGCGTTGCTAAAAATCGCTTTAAAATAACTGAGTGGGGTAAATTTCTTATTAGTGAATTGATTAAAGTGTGGTTACCCTTTTTAAAGCCTGAGTTTACTCGGTTTGTTGAAGAGTTACTCGATGACGTCAAAGAAAATAGGAAAACGATGGATAGTGTGATAACTATTGTAAAAAAGCTATTCCTCGATTTATTTGATAAATTCCGCAATAACAAAAATGCGATTACTTTCCAATTTGATAGCGTGAAAGGTAGTTTAAAAACAGCAATGCAACAAAATTCTACGCAAAAAAAATTTCCTCAAACTACTTCTAAATGTCCAACATGTAAAGTAAATCCCATGAATTTGGTCACGACCTATCAAAAGAAAAGATTCCTTGCGTGTTCTGATAGAAGTTGTAAAACTTACGTTTCCGTTCCAAAAGCGGGAAGGATTACCATATTAAAATCTTCGAAGTGTTTAAAGTGCGGTTTTAACCTGTTTAAAATCCAAAAAAGGAACAACAATAAAAATATTATATATTACATTTGTCCAAAATGTTGGAGTGATAGTTTAAAAGAAGGAACTAATAGTTTCTGTTCAAGTTGTACAGATTTTCAAATTTCTAAGGATCAGTGTGTAAAAAGAAATTAAAAAAAGTTAATTTAATTAAAAATTAGTCAATTTTAAAACTATATTTGTTGTAGGCAGCTCGAGTAAGACCAACATAGTTATCTGATATTCTGTAAGATAGCTTTCCGTTTATTACTTTTTTTTCAACGTAATCGTTTTTTAAGTGATGATTTAAAGAGTGAATCATAGTTCCTAAGGTTACAGCCCCCATGTATTTCATTTTTTGTTTAGCTACTCTAATTAAGTCTAACTCCGAGTGCCAATTTCCATCGAGTAAGGACATTAAAATTTCGTCTTTTACAGGAGTTTTAATGTTCTTTAATTTGTTAAATAACTGAGAATAATCAGGTTTGTAATACTTTTTAAGAATTTTCGTTTGTTCAAAACTCGTATTTTGCGGACCTTCCATTTTTTAACACTCTACTTAAGATAAAATTCTACTAAGATATAATACCAGAATAATATTTTTATAAAACTGTAATACGCTTGTAATATTACAATGATACTTTGAAAACAAGATGCTAGAATTTTAAACGATGATTTATAGAAGGTCGTCAGGTATACCTTCGCTGAAATATTTTGCTCTAGTTACCCAGTTTTGCTCGAACTCAGGGATCATTGCCAGTATTGATCCCCCAACCCAAACTGAGAAAATACGTTCCCTGGGTGCTATTATTTTAATGACTTGACTTTTTTTACTCCGGCGCGCTAATTCAACTTCTAATTCTTGATAAATTCTAGATTTAATATTGGGAAACATAGAAGAACCTCCCGATAAAAAAATGTTGTTTAATAAGTCTGGACGTATATCTAAGTCGCACATTTCAATCACATCCATTATTGCTTCAGGGAGAGAAATCTCCTCTAATTCCAATGATGGATTGAACAATAATTCTGGTACTTCGAACCTTTCTCTCGCTAAAGAAATTGTTGATCCGTCAGGTAAAGAGTATTCTTTTTCGTACTGTTCAACTCTCTTCAAATCTTCCTTATAATCGAGAGATACAAAACAAGCTTTTTCTTTTAAGGCCCTTACGAGTTCTCTTCTAATTGAAGAATCTGCTGAAAATCCTCTCTCACCTAAAATTTTTTCCATAAACCTTGTTAGCGTTCTTCCACTAATATCAATATGCTTGATTGCGTGATCTAATTTATACCCTTGATAGATTGGAGTTATTCTTGTAAGACTATCCCCGATCTCTACAACTAAACCCGTTTGAAAACCTCCAGCATACAATGTGAGCATAGAATCCAAAACAGGATAAAACGCATTACATTGATATTTTTCTAAGAATAATTCAAATAATTTCTTTAAATCGCTGTGAGGAAATAAAGGATGTACAGCAAATAATACGTTAACTAAGCTCGGATCTACTCTTAAATTGTAAAAAATGTAATCAATAATTTTTTCAAACGAAAGCCAATCTTGGATTATACCTTTATTTATTGGATAAAAAATTTTATACAAACCAATGGATTGGATTTCATCCCCTACGTAAAAATCATCTTTTCTAATACCTGCATATTCATAATCAATCTGTCTATATTTTGGTGATCCCACTATTGTGAAGAAAACCTGAGATGGCATATCTTCGCCCGCGAAACCTGCTTTTGCTGAAAATTGCCCTATATCTAAAACAACAGTAAGATTACCCATATTCTGCTTTCTTTTTTGTGTGATTATACCTATTTCGGATTTATAATAATAAAACCTTTAAGGGAGTATATGTAGTTTCGGGTATAAAAGCCTCTCCATAGTTTGAATTTATTTCATTACCTCTTAATGTTGCAGTGTCTTCTGCCCATTCTAATACTCTTTCTAACACTTCCTTTTGAGAAAGATAAACGATGTTAAAGATTTCTTTTTTCTTCTGCCAGTATTTTTCAATATCTACTACTACAAAAACAGAACTCTCTACATATTGAAACTTGCATGAAGGGGATTCGTAGTAATAAACACCTAAAGGAGTCCAATTTCTTTTGTACCCTCCATATGCCTTACCCGCGGAACAATGATAAATTGCTTCTTTTGTTATTAACGACAGATTTCTATGTACACGGTGGAAATCTGAATAATGAGGAATCAGGATAACTTGAGGCTTAATTTTTCTTATTAAATTCGTTACTTCTGAAATGAGCTTACTATTGACCTCCAAATCAATATACCCTAATTCGATAATTTTACATTTCAAAGTTGTTCGAATTAATTCTAGTTCTTGTTTTCTTTGGTTTTCTATCTCCTTTTTTTGTTCGCTTTTAGCATATCCGCCCAATCCACTTGTTGCTACAACTACGAATACTTCAGATCCCAAAGCTTGATATTTAAGAATCGTTCCACCACATGATATTATTTCATCATCGGGGTGACCAGCAAAGACTAACATGCGTTTAGGAACTACAAGAGGAATATCGATATCGCAAATAATAGAATTGTTATTCTCCATTTCTATGATAAATATCTGCTAATTTAAAATAAAAAGTTGTTGAATGAAAAAGTGAAAATTAAGAAATTCCTAATCTGAAAGATTAAAAAAACTACTAAAATTAGATAAATTTTGTTTCTTAATCTCCTCTCATTATCTTCTTTAAGCGGTTTAATTCTTCTAGCATTTCGTCGCGTAAAGAACTTAATCCACCACCAGCTTGAGCTGCTGCTGGGGCTGGTATGTCTGGGGGCGCTGTAGGGGCACCTGGAGGTCTTGCTGGAATACCCATAGCGGGAGCTGCAGGTGGGGTTGGTCTTTTAGCAAATGTTGGCGTTTGAACCCCTCCCTTATTTGGTGCTTGTGGGGGGCCACTTCCGGCAGTTGGAGGTAATTTTGGTGCAGGAGGTAAATTAGAGCGTTTAGGGGGGCCACCCGTTACTGGTGCTTTAGGAGGCGCTCCACTTGCAGGTCTTTTTGGAGGTCCTGCACTTGGAGATTGAGGGGGGCTCCCAACTGTTGGTGAAGCACTTGCGGTAGCAGTCGGTAGCGCTGCTCCTGGACTACCACTTAGTAAATTAAACAAAGTACTGGCAGCAGCAGTTTTCGCTTGTCCCGTTGAGGGAGTAACGACTCTTTTAGAGGATGTGCTTACAGTTGTTAATTCTGGTTCAAGAGAGACATCTTTCAAATCCTTCAAGGCTTTGTTTAAAGATTTTTTAAAATCGTTAATCCCTTTTACAGTTTCTTCTAAATCATCGGAAAGGGAAGTTAACCCTTTTTTCATAAAATTAACGACTCTTTCCATCTTCTTATAGTCTTTCGAAACCAATTTCCCATCAATTCCTCTAATTTTTTTTTATTTTTTTATGGAATAATATACAGTTATAGTAGTAATTGTATTATATTAATTTATATTTTTATTTTTATTTTTTTATAATATTTGTATCGCATCTTAGATTTCACCTTCATTAAATAAGTTCTTACCAATCTAAAATTTTTAGAAAAAAAAAAATACAATTAAAAGTGTCAAATCTAATATAATTATATATCATATTTCATTTGTATCTTTAATAATTAGTTTTCAATATTAATAGGTGTTTGAATATTCCAAAGAGAGAACTCTTCATCAAGCGAGTGTATGAAATCGTAAACGAATTGAAAATTCCTTTAATCGATGAAAGGGTGTATGAAAAAGCTAACTTTAGTACTAGTTCAGCTGTAGCGAATGTAGTATTTAAGTTCGAAGAGGATGAATCTGTGATAAGGGGTTTTTTAGGTTTAGCTGAATACTTTCATACTGTCGTAATTAAAGTTAGAGATCAATTTTATATCCCTCATGCTATGATACTTTTTAAATTGCTCAGTTCGTAAATTTCTATTTTTTTTACTTTTCTTTTATAATGTAAAGGGGTAAGTATTCCTCAATTACCTCAGTATTAGTTATTATCGTTAAATAGCTAATTATTTAAAAGGATGAATTTTCAATCTTAATGGGCATAATTAAATAAGACAAAGAATAGTAATCATAAAAAGCATCGTGTAAGATATAATTTGATTCAGAACAATGAGAACTAAGAAAATAATTGGAATTGGAATATTTGCTGCGATATTAATAGTCGGTTCATTTATTGGGGTTTTTCTTATTTCAAGCAATATCTTTAATTCGAATAGGGCGAACGGTTTTCCCGATTTTTATACCCAAACTGAAGATTATTTTGTGACTAATATTGGACAAATCCCTGAAATTCAAGAGATTAGTTATAAATTAAAGATAACAGGGAGCATTAACAATCCTACTAGTTATAGTCTTTCAGAGTTGCGGGCTTTGCCAGTAATAACTCTCCCATTAACTACAGAATGCATTGGAAACCCTACCCAAGGTTCGTTAGTTTCAACGGCTAATTGGACAGGATTTAGCGTTTATAGCTTATTAGATTCCCTTGGGATAAAGAGTGAGGCAACAGGAGTCAAATATCTCGCAGCAGATGGTTATTATGCGACTCACACAATGGAACAGCTGATAAACAATTCAATTATTGGAGCTCTTTACATCAATTATCAAACATTGCCACCACTTCAAGGATTTCCTTTAAGGATAATAAACCCTGGTTATTACGGTGCCAAACAACCAGCTTGGGTCGTCGAAATTGAGGTAATAGATATGCCTTTAGCAGATTATTGGGACGATCGTGGTTGGGATACTTCACCTCGCATGGATGTAGATTCAAAAATCTTTTTCCCCGAAAATTTTAGATCAATAGAAGATGGGGGACAGATTTTAATCGGGGGAGCTGCGTATGGAGGAACTAAAGTCTCAAAAGTGGAATATACACTTAACGATGGAATTGATTGGTATCAAGCAGACATAATAAAAAGTGTTGATTTTGACAATGTTTGGGTTTTTTGGTCAATAAACCTCACATTATCCGGACAAGGGATGAAGACCCTATATATGAAAGCTACCGATATCTATAATCGAACCCAACCGAAAATTGATCCGATCAAAAAAAACGGGGATAACAGCTGGCCCTCATTGGTTATTCAAGTGAGTTAATACATATTATACAAATATATTCTTTCTCAATCTGATAATTTACAAAATTAAACTCTGAACTTTAACTTCTTTTTTACATCAAAAATAAAGCTTCAATCTGATTTGAAAGCATTTAATCTTACTATTCAATTTCTACTTTTCTATTTGCTTAAGAATAAAAATGTGAACTCGATTCTATAGTTAAAAACTTTTTTTATCGAAAAGAACGGATGAATTATTAGAAAAATGGGATTTCAAGAATTTAGAGATGAATATCTTAAAACTACTGTTCCTGAAAATAAAATGAATATGATCAATACAATTGGAAATTTTATTGATAAAGATAACTTAAGTTTTTTTGCTTCGCAATATAAAAATGAATCAGACGGTAAAGTACGAGCAACAATTATTGAATTTATTGCTAAAAGTGTACCAGAAGCTGGCAGTCCGATACTAATTGAAGCTCTTACAGATAATTTCATAACAGCTAGAAAAGCAGCTGTGATTGCGCTTGGAAGAACTAAATCCATATTTACTTTAATTCCTTTGTTAAAAATGCTCAGTAATCCTTCTTTAGAAATAAAAGATGAAGTAATTAAATCTATCGTGAATATAGGAAAGTTAGGAGATGCAAATGAGATTTTTAATTACTTTGACCATGGGAATGTTCATGTTAAACGAGCAATTCCTATAATATTAGGTAGAATTCAAAGTGATGAATCAACTAGTTATCTAAAAGACTTGCTACACAAAATAGATCCTGAAGTCAGATGTAATACCATTCAAGCTTTAGAAAAAGTAATTCAAATTAAGGATGCAAGACTACTTATCAATTTATTGGATGATTTAGATGTGGATGTTAAAAAGGCAAGTATAAAAGCCTTAGGTGTAATTAAAAGCAAACGAGCAATTGATCCCCTTCTAAAATTATTAAAGAATAAGGAAGAAGATATCCGTAAGTTATCTATTCAATCGCTTAAACAAATATTTGTTTCTCTTGATTCTTACGAAAAAATCTATGAAGCTGCAAATAGCAAAAATACGATCGAAAGGAAGGCAGCAATCAAGCTTTTAGGTTTACTTAAAGATGAGAATTCTATCGACTTTATGATTAATTCATTCAAGAGTAGTGACAATATAACAAGAAAATTGGCTTACAATTCCCTCGTTCAAATATCAAATAATAAAGTTCCAGTTCAAATTCTTGATGGCCTTAATGCTAAAGAGTGGAAAATAAGGACTCTTTGTGCAAAATTAGTTGGAAAGTTAGGAAATGAACATCAAATTTCTTTATTATTATCTCTCTTAAATGATCATGATAATAAAGTGCGAGATGTAGCTATAGATGCTCTATCAAAAAAATATAATCAAACGCTTATTAACGAAGTGAAATCTTTCTTGATTTCTCCGAATTGGAAGACTAGGCGAGCAGCGGTGAAACTGCTTATTAAAATAGGAAGTGAAGAATGCTTAGAAGTATTGTTACCTTTAATTAATGACGACGATCTTTTTATTAAAAGTTGGATTGCTCTAGCATTAGGGAAGTTCGAAAATATTAGCGATATCACCCCCTTTATTGAAATGCTTAAAGATAATGATCCAAAAATTAGAATATCCTCTGCAAAAGCTTTAGGCCAGATAGGAAATAAAGAAGCGTTAGAACCCTTATTAAAAACTTTATGGGATGACGATTGGAACGTAAGAAAAGAAGTAGAAAAGGCTTTAAACAATATAGACTCTAATTGGTTAAAATCTCTTTAAACTGAAATATAATTTATTTCTAATTTTGGTATTAGTAGTTAAAAGTAATTTTAGTATTTCATTAACAAATATTTTTTATTAGGTGTATCTAATTTAATTAAAAAAAGAATATATCTATTATATCAATTTTAACAAAAGAATAAATAAAATTAATTGAATTTAACTTTTTAAATTAAATTTTAAATAATATTTAGGAACTTTTAAATAAATTCGAATCTTAATAAATATTAAAGAGAATGAATGATAAATTAACAATGAGTTCATCTGATGATGATGATGACATATGGAAGCTCGAGATACTAAAGGTAAAATCATTAAAGAAACCTTTCCGTCAGAAATGGTTTCCATTGTGGGCGATATTCTCGCGGGAATCGTACTCTCTCTTTTAATCGTCTCATTTAAAAGCTTTCTTTTGTTAATTCTTATTATACCTGCTTTATTATCTCTTAGGGGTAATTTAAGTGGTCCATTTATCGCCCGTACTTCACGGGATTTTATTATTGGTGAGTTTAATAAGAAATCATGGTTTGAAAATGTACTTGCTACGCTAGCTCTATCTTTATTAACTGGTTTAACGATAGGAGTTATCAGTATTCTTATAAACTTCATAATAATAAAACTTTATATTTTTCACATCGGATTACTAATCGTAATTCCTATGATTTCGATTATATTAACATTATCGATCTCAATTCCATGCTCTACGATCTTAAATTTTGTTGTATTTAAACGCGGTTTAGATCCAAACAATGTTGTAAATCCCATAATGACTGCGATTGATGACTTTTTTACCGTTATCTGCTTTTATCTAACAATTATTATGTTGGGGGTGCCATAATAGTGGATTACTTTAAAAAAATCTTCAAAGAATCCATAATTATTGTTCTAATTAGTTCTATAATGGGACTTTTTTCCGGGACACTTTTATCTAATAGTGAGCGAATACTTTCAAGTTTCCCTATTATCTTATTAGTTTTACCGTCTTTGAATTCTCTAATAGGTGATATATCGACCGTTCTCGTTTCGCGCCTTACATCTCACCTGTATATAGGTACCTTATCTCCTAAAATTCAACCTTCGGATCGATTAAAACAGGATTTTTATGGGTTGTTCATAGTTATTTTATTAAGCCTTGTTGCATTAATAAGCTTAGGATACATGTTGGGAAGTGTAACTGGAATAGAAATCATTAATCCCTTGTTAATCATATCAATAATAACTATTACTATTTTGATTCTATTTGGTCTTATGTTCGTATTTTTATTTATGGGTTCTATATTTATATTTAGAAAAGGAAAAGATCCTAATAATTTTCTTATCCCTATGGTGACATCGTTAGCAGATTTTTTAACCCCATTATTTATAATAATTTTTATTCAAATATTTGTATAATTATCAAAACGAGAGTGAGAAAACAATTAAAAAGCACGAAAAACGAAAGAAATTTCAATATCAACCTATATCGTTAAAGGACATATTGAAGGAAATGAAACGGAAGATCGACTTGATGATAGATCTTGCTTACAGCGCTATTAAATTTAGTAGTAAAGAAATTGCGGACGAAACATCTAAAATGGAAAAAATAATCCATGAATTAACATTTCTATTGAATTTGCAAATTATTCAAACTCAAACGGGCGGTTTTAAAGACGCAAAAGCTTTAGAGCCTATTGTTGTTATGGGCTACTCTATTGACAAAATCTCCGATGCTCTAGCAGATATCGCTCGAGTGGTATACATTAATAGTGATATTTCTGACTTTACTCAATTATTTTGGGACGATGTTCCTGAACCTATCGTAAAAATCACCGTCAACGATAAATGCGAATTTATCGGCATGAATCGTAAAGAAATACACTTCAGATCCAAATACGGAGTAGATTTAATTGCGATCAAAAGAAAGGATGAGTGGTTATTTGAAAAAGTTACCGAAATTCAAATAGGAGATATATTAATTATAAAAGGAGAAATTGAACCGATCAAAGAACTGAAGAAGCTAACATTTGATTCTGAAGATTTTTCTTTCCAAATCGATAGCGAGAAAAAAGAATCTGAATTTGATCTAACTAATCCTGAAGTATTCGAAAAGATCAAAGAACTCAAAAAAGATTACAATTTAATAACTGATATTTCAGAAACTATGATCGAATTAGCATTAGTTGCATTGTTTTTTAAAAATTATGAAGTAGCTGAAGATGTTTTGGAAATGGAGTCCTTAATGGATGGTCTTAATATAATTTTCGAAAAAGATCTTTTAGATTTTGCTCATTTAGTTGATTCACCACGATCTTTAACTGGTATCATGAGAATCATCTTTTCATGTGAATTAATCGCCGATGCGGCAGCTCACATCGCTGAAAATATCCTAAAAGGTTTTGAGCCTCACATAATTCTTCAAAAAGCTATTGAAGAAACTCCAGAAATAGTTGTGCGGGAAACTATTTCGAATGCTTCTTTTTTCAAAGATAAAACGTATAAGCAATTACAAGATCAACGGTATAAACGAGGTTTTCACATTATAGCTCTTAGACGTGAAGATAAATGGATTTACAGCTTTAATTCTGATTTCCTCTTTGAAGAGGGAGACCTTTTAATAGGCTTAGGTCCTAAAGAAACGGTAGATCAATGGAGAAGTTGTGTCAATCCCGAATTCTCAAAAGAAGAGAGATAAAAATGAAAAATTCTAATTCAAACCATGTAAAAGAAAGATTTCTTAATACGCTCTTAGAAATCGCAGAACAAATAAATAGAAATTATAACTCTATTGACACAAATTCAGTTTTGAAGTTAATCGATCTAATTATTGAAGTCAATTCAAGTGGTGGAAGGATTTTTATATATGGAGCTGGTAGATCTGGATTTATTGGAAGAAGTTTTGCTCAGAGATTAATGCATCTCAACATTAAATCTTGCTTTGTTTCTGACGCAGTTACTTATCGCTATGATAAAGGAGATTTATTAGTGATAATAAGTGGAAGCGGAGAGACAACCTCCCCTAAAGCTATAGCCATAAAAGCAAAAGAAATTGGTGGAAAAATTGCTCTACTTACAGGAAATCCTAAAAGTACGATCGCAGCGGTATCAGATTTAATCATTAAAGTTGAAGGCAAAAACAAAGAGAATGCAATTTTACAGGATTCCTTAGCACCATTCACTTCATTATTCGATATTTCTACATTATCCATATTAGATTCTATTGGAGCTTCTTTGATGCTTATTTTAAGAAAATCTGAAAAGGATATTGATAATCGACACGCTTCAATTGAATAAATTAATAATTTTTCGAATAGTGATTTAGATGCATGATTTCATAGAAGTTAAATTTATATCTAAGGAAAAGGGAAGAGGTGCATTTGCAAAAAAACTGATAACTAAAGACACTATTATCGATATTGCAAATGTAGTGTTATTACCCAATAAAGATTATGAGAAGATTAGAAAAACATGTCTTTACGATTATTGCTATATTTGGGAGGATCCAAATCATCTTCCCGCTTTTAAATATGCAATCACTTTTAGCATTAGTCAATTCATCAACCATTCTTACACTCCTAATTTACGGTACTTATACGATTATGAGAATAAAGCGATTGAATATTTAGCAATTCTAGATATACCAAAAGGGAAAGAATTAACGATAAACTATAACGGATCAATCAACGATTTAAGTCCTATATGGTTTAACGTACTAGATTAATTTACGGTTTAATTAAAGATCTTAAGATTTTAAGGTTCATTTTATCTTCCTTTAAATCCTTTCCCTTGGGAGTTTCTAAAATTCCGGGAATACTTTTAAATCTATCGTCGTTTAACAAAAAACCAAATGGCTCCTTTCCAATCTTCCCTTGTCCAATATGAGTGTGCCGATCGACTCTGGATCCTAATTCTTTTTCCGTATCGTTTAAATGGAATGCAAAAAGATATTTTAATCCAATAATGTCATCAAAATCGTTCCACATTTCGTTATACTTCTTTTTCGTGGTAAAATCATACCCTGCTGCAAAAGCATGGGCCGTATCAAAACAAACACCAATTCTACTCTTATCTTTGATTTTATTGATTATTGCTTCAAAATGGTGAAATCTATTCCCTAAGCCCTTACCTTGACCAGCAGTAGTCTCTAGTAGAATTTTAACCATTGAACCTTTAGTTTTGTCAATCAACTTATTTAATTGAGTCGCGATTTGAATAAGTGCTTCACCTTTTGAAATCTCATCTTTTTCACTGATAGGGATAACACCAGGATGCATGTTTTCGTAATCAATGCCAAGTTGAGTAGCTTTAGTAAGCTCATCCAACATCGCTATGTAGGACTTTTCTAATTTTTCATTATCAATACTCGCCAGATTTATTAAATAACTGTCATGGCTAATTATTGGCCAGATTTCCTCTTTAAATTCTTCCTTAGTTTTAAGAAAATCATCAACATCTTTCTGAATTAAGGATTTTGACGACCAAGAACGTACATTTCTTATAAAAACTTGAATTGATTCGCATTTAAGCTCTCTACCTCTATGATAAGCCATGTGTTTACCGTCTGAAACGCTCATATGAGCTCCTAATCTCATAGTTATAACGCCTTTATTCAAGGAAATTTGTGTTAATTATTGGAGATTTCATATTCCATATTGTCTAAAATCTCTATTAAATCAATAACCTCAAGATTTAAGTTGAATATTTCGTTTGCGTCCGTTAGATTAGTTTTACAAAATGGACATACGGAAGAGATGATAGAAGCTCCTGTTGCATTCGCTTCTTCAAGCCTCTCTTTTGAAATCTCAACCGACCATTCTGGATATCCTATCTTTAATCCACCCCCTGCACCACAACACCAAGCGTTTCCTCTGTTTCGCTTCATTTCTACCAATTTAAGTCCAGGAATACTTTTAAATACTTCTCTTGGCGGTTCGTAAAAATTCATGTGTCTTCCAAGGTGGCAAGGGTCATGATAAGTGACTGTCTTATTAAATTCTGATGTAAACTTTAATTTCCCATCGTCCAACAACATTTTCACTAAATCTACGGTGTGATATATTTGAAAATCATAATCGGTACCACTTTTTAACCAGTCTTTCTTTAATGTCCGGTAACAACCAGCACATGATGTTATAACCTTTGTTGCTCCGGTATTGTTTATTTGAGCAATATTATAATTTATAAAGTCGTTAACAGATTTAGTTTGACCAGTTCTCATTACAGGACTGCAACAACAATGCTCGTCAACTAAAGTAAAATCAATATTTGCTTTTTTTAGAAATCTCAGAGTAGCATCTCTTAAGTTTTTTTGACGGTAATTCGAAGTGCAACCGATATAATAAACCCATTCTGCTTTATCTGATAAATTATATTTTTTTTTTAAATCCTCATTATCAGAGTTTTGTTCGCCATAAGGGTTAAACGAGTTTTGGTTCTCTATCCGTTCAATTAAAACTTTCTGCTTTTCTGGACAAAATCCATTTATAACAGCTTCTGCTCGTGCAGCTTCTATAATATCTACTAGAAAATCGTTAAATTTGTCAAACCTACAATTTTCAGTGCAATTTCCGCAAGTAGAACACGCATAAAGAACATTAGCTACACCCTGACTCCACGGGATTTCTCCACTTATTAAACCGTAAATGAGCCATAACCTCCCACCAGTGGAATACGTTTCAAATCTATGCTTTTTATAGCTTGGACAATTAAAATCAGAAAATTCTTGAGTAAATTTGCAATACCCACATCTAAAACATCTATGAACCATGTCTTTCCAATCTTTTTCCACACTTAGTTCCAATTTAATCTACCTCCCAATTTCCTGAATTCATAATGCCATTTGGATCCAAAGTGCTCTGTATTGTTTTCATTAATTTTTTGTAACTAGGATCCATTTTTTCGAGGATTAATTTTTGTCCTTCTAGCTCTGCTTTCCATGGAATACCCCCTAATTCTAACGCTAATTTATTGGTTTCAAAAAGTGCCTTTCTTGCAGTTTCCATATCCTTAGGATCGGCTCTATTGAAAGAATAAGAAAAGAACACTACTATTGTATGAACACCTCCTATTAATCGAGAACCTATTGTTGGAGGAATTCCATATTTTCTTGCTATATCAGCACCCCTTTCATACGCTTCGGGAACCTTCTCTAAAGGCATAAATGCGCCTACGTATTCGAATCCACCTCCTTTTCTAAAATCAGCAGCTCCTGCAGCAAATATAGGTTTATCCAAGTAAAGATCCTTCATTTTGTCTGGAGCTTTCATAAACCTCGCGTTTGACTTTCTATAGATGCGTTTTAGAGCTTTTTTTTGACGCTCTATTTCTTCCTCTGAATCGCC
Organism: Promethearchaeota archaeon; assembly: GCA_019894735.1. The sequence continues at coordinate 15,667 of JAGXOB010000020.1, forward strand.
CGTGATGTAAGTCATAATAAAAATATATCCTTTCATCCATTCTGGTTTATCTTGCTTTCCTAGAAGTATATCTTCAGCGTAACCAGTCGCTGTTATTTTTAGCAATAGATCTGGTAAATCTTTAGGATCATTTAATAATCCAAAAATTATATCTCTCATTTTCGGTTTTGGAAATAATTGGATTGAAAGTTTAGTTATTACTCCCATTGTCCCGAAAGCACTAATGAATAAGCCAATGAAATCAGGAATTGGACCTCTATCAAACCAATAATCAGAAACCGCACAGGATCCTAATTTGCATATTTCTCCGTTAGGTAGAACGACTTCAAGACCATTAATCATCGCTCCATGTCCCCCATATCTTTGCGATAAATATCCTGAGCCATGAATTAGCATGTTTCCCGCAACAGTAGCAGAAGGTGGAGCGTCTGGAATAGGTGGCTGGAGGTCTGGATAATTCTCATTTAAATGTGAGAGTATTTGACCTGTTGTAACTCCTGCTTCAATTAGAGCGTATTGACTGAACTGATTAATTTCAATTATTCGATTCATTCTTTTCATATCTAATACTATTCCACCTTTTACTGGAATTATTAATCCGCTTAATGTAAGCCCACCACCCATCGGAACTATGGGTATCTTCTCTTGATTTGCTAATTTTACGATCTCTGTAACTTCTTCCGATGTACCTGGCATAACGACGAAATCTGCAGATCTAGGTTTTGACGCTCCGGGATCTTGAGAATAGATATATAAATTTTCCGAACTATTTGTAGCGTAATCCTTTCCTACAATATTTTCCAGCTCTTGTAAAATGGATTCCTTATTCATATTTTACATCACTCTTATTTTAATAAATTTCCAAAAATTATCACTTAATTCAAAATACTTTTTTTTCTATTTAAATTTATTATTTCTTAGAACTAACTATTAAAAGATGATTTCAAAATGAGTATTAAGGGTAAAACTGAAGGTGTGAGTAGACTTGTTGGCTCTATCCTAATTTTTATAAGCATTGTTTTAGAAATGAGTTTAAGTTTTCTGATACTTAACAATCCACTTTTAATTCTATCCATAATTTTATTCACAGCCCCTCCATTTATACTTAGTGTACTCTTAAAGTTGGAACAGAATTTTATGGTCAAGAACACTACAAAATTCTTACCTTTAGTTTTATTAGAGATTATCGTAGTTTATATTGTGATTTTCGCATTTTTTCGCGTAGATTTAACAATCAAATTTTATCTAGTTTCATGTTCTAATCTATTACTTATCATATGTTGGCACACTTCACTTTCGCTTTATAAGAATAAAAAGATTATTTTCTTTCTGAGTAGTGCTGGATATTTTATTATAAATACACTAATTTGGTTAAATAATATCGTATACCCTTATTTATATACTACTAATTTAATTCTTAAGCTAACGGTTCTTTTAGGAATATTCCTAATAACTTCTTCCGAATTAATTATGAAAAAAAAAGGATGGTTAAAGTACCTGTAAATTAAAATCCAGAAAATCTTTTATTTATTCTAATCTGTTCCAAAAATCTTGCAAATCTTCTTTATTGAATGTGAATTTCAAACCGCTAGGTTCAGAAGGTTCTATTTTTAAAAATTTAGGAACATCATTCTTATCTTTGGTAATACCTGCTTTCTCATTGAAATTTATCTCAGTTTTAAGAATTTGCTTCCCAATATTAATTACATCTTCTCTTGTTAGATCTAGATTATACATCGCGTTAATAGCAGCAGTAATGATCGCCATATTCTCATAGCTCGGACCTATAAAATAACAACAGCCCATAGAATCTAATACTGTAGTATAAACTTGTAATTCAAATGATAAATCAAATTTACCCTCATTTTTTGTAAGTTCACCATAGTCTTTATGTTGACTTGGTACTCTTCCAGCTATAGCAGCTCCACTAGTATGATCGGCACCCATAGGGCTTGTAGCGTAAGTAACGCTCATCCCTTTAAAAACTCTGGGATCATATGCAGAAATACCTTGTCCTTTTATTTCTGGTATTCTCTGAGCATTTAATTTTTCTCCAACATTTTTAACGCCATTACCGTACAATTTACCTATATCAGTATTCTCCCGGATTTCTTTATCCAAAATATTGAAAACGGAGTCAGCGTCACCCCAAGGAATCTTATCACAATCCATAGCAACTCCAATCGTACCTCCAAACTCAATGGTATCGATTCCTACATCATCGCAGAAATGATCAATTTTAGCTAAGCTATCTAAGTCATCAATAAGCAAATTAGTACCATTTAAACACATCGTTTCATATTCAAGGCTAGAAGTTATATGGTTTCCGTTTTCATCGACAAATAAATTAGAGCATTTTATAACGCAATAAGGGGAGCAAGCCAAATTTTTCTTTCCACCTCTCGCAATTACGAGATCATGGAGTTTTTCGCCACTGATGTTCGCAATTTTATCGAAAGATCCCATCCTAAAGTTTTTCGTAGGGATTCCTTGATGTTCACTCATTATCCTCATCATCAAAGGTGTCCCAAATGTAGAAAAGATTTTTTTAGTGTTAGCTAGTTCTTTAGCAAAGGGCGTTGACGCCTCCCTGAATTTTTTTAGATCGTGCATTTTTACTTTTGATTCTTTCGGAGGTATAATAACAACGGCTTTAATCCCTTTTGAACCCATAACCGCACCTAAACCACCTCGAGCAGCGTGTCTGCTTGGATATCCTTCTAAATCGTTGGCAGCAACTGTTGCTGATAGCATATTATGTTCACCTGCTGGTCCTATAGAATAAATTCCAATATTTTCTCCATATTTACTTCTTAATATTTGATGTAACTCGTAGTTTCCTAATCCTTTATATTCATTACCAGGTAATAATTCGATCCCCTTCTCATTAATTAAAAGTATTTTTAAATCAGATGATATATCTTCAAAGACTAAAGCTCTAATACCGTATTTAGCGAGCATTAGTGAAGGTCTACCTCCTACATTTGCTTCTTTTATACCTTTCGTTAAAGGACTTTTACTACCCACTGAAGTGCGAGCTGAATTTGGAAATGGACTTCCCGTAAGTATACCATTTGCCAAAATAAGTTTGTTTTCTGGTCCTAACGGATCGCACCGGGGGGGAACTTCATCGTGAACAATTTGTGAAGTTAACCCTCGAGCCCCTAATAAATAATATTTTGAATTGTTAGATATCTCTTCGTAATTGATTTTGTGCGATTTTACATTGATTCTTACAATATTCATAAATAGAATAAAATATGAAATTATTTTACCTTTGCTTCTTCTTAAAATCCGATTATAAAAAAATTAGAATTTATCGTAATGTACGATTTTTTCAAGGGGTTTTCGATCCACTACATCCCCTTTTTCTTTAATAGGAAATCCTAATGGGGTTAGTGCCAAAACTCTGTATTTTTTTGGTATTTCAAGAACTTCTTGTATCATGGTTTCATTGAACCAGCCAATCCAGCAAGTAGCTAAACCCTCAGCGGTTGCTGCTAATATTAAATGTTCGAAACAGATCCCACAATCTAAAGGATAATACATTATTCCATTGGAATTTGTTCCCGATCCAGATTCAGGAATGATCCCAACAATAAACATAGGGGCTTCAACAAATTTCTGCTTTTGACCGACCGCATTCCATACTTTTTTTACAATTTCTGGGTCTTTAACAACAATATATTCCATTCCTTGTTTATTAGCCCAAGTTGGAGCCAATCTTGCAGCACCTAATATTCGATTTACCTTTTCCTCTTCCGGTATATCGGTTTTGTACACTCTATAACTTCTTCTTTTTCTCACAACATCGTAAAATTCCATTCTACAAACCAAATTTTATTGTTTTCTTAAGTATATTAAAATAGCGATAAATCTAAAATTTTATTGTTTTTGAGGAAATATCTACTCAGATGATTATATTTTTATTCTTTACATCCCATTTTATTCCCCTTCTACGACTCTGTATAATTTTTGAGACAAAGGTTTATAAATGCAGATTGGATATAAGGTTACATTACATTATTAAAGTCGTAACATCATCTAATTTTTTACACAATTTTATGTTTGATGGCACTATGTTAATAATACATTTTTTGTGATATAATATGAATAACAATTACCGTGATCTAATAAAAACTAAAAATATTGATCAAGATAATTTGCCGTCGGCTAAAAAAGCTGATTGTTGTAATACCCCATCCATTGAAGAGCGCGATGGTAATAAAGTTTGCCTTAATTGTGGTATGATTGCAGAGCGAACATATGTAGGTAATGAGAGAAGAGCCTACACTGTAGAAGAAATACAAAACAGAAGAAGAACTGAACCTCGTTGGCGAGATTTTGGCCCACGAACGATGCTACCGACCACAAAAACCGATTCAAAAGGTAAATCAATAGGTCCTAAAGAACAAGCTTTATTTTCACGTTTATCAAAAATTCAAAATTCGTTAATTTCAAGCATTGAAAGGAACTTCTGGGAAGCGAAACCAAAGTTAAAAATGTTAACTTCAAAATTAAACATTCCAGAATATATTTCGGAAACTGCATGGAAAATATATAGCATTGTTGCTAAGAAAAAGTTAACAATGGGTAGATCTATTAACGGTTTCATAGCGGGTTCTCTATATGCAGCGATTAGAGTTCATGACTTTCCACGATTGTTAGACGAAGTATGTGAGGCTTCTTTAACTCCGAGAAGAACTGTTCACAGATCATTAGCAATGATCATTAGGGAGGTTTTACCTCAATTGGGATTGAGATATCAGCCGATAACAGCTGAAAGTTTAGTTTTCCGATTTGGAAACGAATTGAACTTACCTATGAAGGTTCAAAAGGTTGCAATTGATATGTTAAGAACAGCATCTCAGAACGGTCTAGCGCGCACAGGGAAGGATCCTAAAGGATTGGCTGCCGCATGTATCTATATCGCAGCAAAGGATGGAGCTATTAGAAAAACTCAATCTCTTGTGGCTGATATAGCTAAAATTACAGAAGTAACACTACGTAGCAGGGCAAAACAAATAAAATTAAGGCTTTAGGCACCCTAAAGCTAATTAAATCAACTTGATCAATTAAAAAGTTATACTTTCTTTTTTTTTGTAGTCGAACGATAAGATCTAATTTTATTCGTTTAATTTTATTTATCAGTAGTTTCTTCTTCTTGGATAAGAAGCATCCACTTAAGACCAATGCCACCAAAGATTAATCCAGAGACTAAAAAGCAACCTACAACAAGAGTAAAATAAAACCACATTATAACCCCGATTACAGGAGCAATAGAAGGCGTATAAAGTGCGTCTATTAACGAAAAAACAGGTGTTATGCTCGTATTAATATGACTATTGCCTAACAGAAAAATGAAACTTGCTTTAATAAACCCCCCAATTATTAGAAACAAACCAATAAGCAACAAAAACTTAGCAAGTGTATAGTCTTCGATTGTATTCTTTTTAGCAACCTTAAAAATCGAATAAGATAATACGATAAAGCTGGAAATTACACATAACAAAAAGATCCATAAAAGTATTGCGTGGATTGTCATAAATCCCGATTGAAAAATAATGCTAATAATACTATATTGCGAGCCATCCAGATTTAAAGTAATTAGAGAGCTAAAAAATATAAAATCAAGGAGCTCAACCACAGAAAGCAGAAAAAATATAATGCTAAATATCTTCAACCATTTAAGAACAGCTTTTCTTTCCAACTTTTACCAACTCGTTATTTTCGTAAAATAAATTAAGGTACTATATTTTGTTAAGAATCTTTTATATAATATTTAATTTGATGGTTTAATATAAAAATTTTATAAAATAAGAAACTAATATTTTTTTGATTATTAGAGAAAATTAATATTTGAACTCAATCGATTGATAAATTTTTGAAAGATAATAAGAAAGATTCCGAAGATGATAACGGATGTAAGCATGAGAATATAAGACAAGAAGGAGGTTTTTTTGTCTGTCAAGATTGTGGCTTAACTGAAACGGATCAAATCGCTTTTGCACGAAATTCTATTCCAGAATTTTATTCTGATTCTCAATTAGAATACGAGAGAAAAATTAGAATAAGCGATTCCAAAGCAATTCAAGATCCCGAAACTCGAAAGCGGTACGAGCAGATAAAAACATTAACTAAATGGTTCTATGATTCCCAAAGTAGCTTCACTGAACAGAAGAAAACGATTAACATGTTAAAAAGTAATGGAATTGGATTAAATATTGATAACGCTAAGTACCTTGAGATTAAAGACAAATATTTACGATATAACAAATATCATCGTCAAACCTACGAAAATATGGTCATTATATTCCTCGCGATAATTTGGATGGAAATAAAAGAAACAACAAATATAAGAATTGAGGATTATATAAAGACTTCAAAAGAACTGGGACACAAAATAAATAAAAAAATGCTTAATAACGCTATGCTAAAAGTTAAACGAACAGATAAAAGATTAAAGAGTTATAACAACGCAACCAACATAGAACGAGACATAAAGGATAAAATTAAAATTCTTTTTCAAAAAGATATAAATAATATTCAATATGAAAGGGTAAAACAACATTTCCAGAACGAACAGGAATACACGAAATTAAAATTGGAAATGCAATTGTTAGCTGATAAAGTACTAAATGTGATTTCATACGATAAGATTCAAAACTTAAATCACAAAGCCTTTACTGCAGGGTTGATTTATTACATAGGACAAACGCTGGAAAATCGCAAAATTTTTACACAAAGTATTGTTGAACAAACTAGCAGATTCTCAAGCACGACAATTAGAAATAAATATCACTTATTAATTGAATTTTTAGGAGATCCTCAAGAATTTAAAATCTAATTATTAAATTTTTAAAGGATTAGAGAAAAAAAGATATAATTAAAAATGTTAAAATCAATATTCATTAAATATTGTTGTAATCTAAATTAAAAATAGATGTGGATATGAATCGAATCCAACCTCCTTCTGATATAGCTTATTTTCAACCGATAGAAAGCTTAATTACTGCATTTCAAACGGACATTAATAATGGTTTGACTTCTTCAGAGATTGAAAAAAGGCAGCTTGAATATGGGTATAATGAATTACCAAAAATTAGGAAATCATTATGGAAAGTATATCTCGCACCCATTTTTAATTTTTTAATTATTATTTTAATAATTTCAGCAACAATTGTTATATTACTCGGAGATCGGACATCAACAATCATTACTTTTGCAGTTGTAGTTATTAATTCTATTACTGTAATAACTCAACAATATAGAGCTCAAAAAGCTTTAGAAGCTCTAAGGCAAATTGCTGCTTTAAAAACGGTTGTTTTACGAGATGGAATTCAATTTGAGATTCCTTCCAGAGAATTGGTTCTAGGAGATATTATTTTACTAGAACAAGGTGATAAAATCGGTGCAGATGCAAGAATTCTTGATTTAATGAATTTAACTATAGATGAAGCAGCACTTACTGGCGAAAGCGAACCAGTAGAAAAAAACAACAAACAACTTAAAGAGCGAGAATTACCAGTTCAGAAACAAAGTAACATGGTGTTCATGGGGACTTACTTGCATACTGGTAGAGTAAAAGCACTTGTGACTGGAACTGGCCTTAATACTGAGATTGGTAAAATTTCAAATCAACTTAAAGCTATGGGAAGTATTGAGGATATTCCTTTAACGAGAAAGCTAAATAGGTTAGGTTATATCCTCGGAACGATAGTTATCATTTATCTAATCGTCTTAATTGTGTATAAATTTTCCGTTTTAGGATTAGAAGGATTGTTTTTTGGTCAGAATATACGCGATGCGATAATATCTTCCATTTTAAGGTCAATGGGAATCATGCCTATTAATTTACCTTTATTAACAACCCTTGTTCTTGTTACTGGGGTTCTTAATATGGCCCAAAGTGGAGTAATTATAAAGAATTTATCAGCAATTGAATCTCTTGGTCGTGTATCGGTAATTTGTTCAGATAAAACTGGAACAATAACTAAAAACGAAATGACCGTTGAAAGAATTTGGATAAACAACAATGAATACCAAGTAACTGGTTCAGGATATGACCCTGAAGGGATTATTCTTGAGGACGGAAATGAAAAGAGTCTAAAGGAAAATTCCACGTTTATAAAATTCATTGATTCAATCGTATTAAATAATAATGCTAAATTAGTGTATGAAGATGTTAAAGTCCGATTAAAAGAATCGAAGGAAATTGCCGTAAGAAAAGCTTTAGGTTCGCCAACAGAATCCTCATTATTAGTGTTAGCTGAAAAAGCAGGATATATTCCTTATGATCTGAAAAATCGATACTCAATTCTTGAAGAATTTTCGTTTAGCTCTGAATTTAAACGAATGACAACTGTATGTAAACTTAATGGAGATAATCCCAGCATTATAGCATTCTCAAAAGGAGCTCCGGAGAGGATATTAGATATAACAACTCAAATTGAAATAAATGGAGTAGAGGAACCATTAACTGAAAAACTAAAAACACTCCTAATCGATAATATTCAAATACGAGCGAACCAAGGATATAGAACTTTAGCCATTGGCTATAAGAAACTTGAGAGTGAAGAAGAATTTACAAGACAAAAAATTGAAAATGAGCTTATTTTCTTAGGATATGTTTCAATATTAGACCCTCCAAGGCCTGGAGTGAGAGCTTCAGTAGAGGAGAGTCACGCAGCTGGTATTAAAATTTCAATGATCACAGGTGATCACCCTGCAACTGCCAAAACTATTGCAGCTCAAATGAGAATTTATAAAGAAGGAGATTTGGTCGTAGAGGGTTCAGAAATTAGCAAATTAAGCAACGAGGAATTTAATAAAGTGTCGGTCTTTGCGCGAGTCAATCCTTCAGATAAAGAAGTAATTGTAAAAAAGTATCAATCAGAGGACCATATCTGCGCTATGACGGGTGATGGCATTAACGATGCGTTGGCTTTGAAATTAGCTAACGCCGGGATCGCGATGGGGATTACAGGCACTGATGTAGCCAAGGAAACGGCCGATATGGTTGTAAGCGACGATAACTTTACATCCATAGTTAGGGGCGTAAAGATTGGTCGCGGTTTATTTGCGAGGATACGTACAATCATATATTTTTTTATTTGTCTAAATTTAATGGAATCTGTTATTTTTTTCACTTATGAATTCGTTCCGTTATTTGATTTATTTAGTTCAGAATGGCAGCACATCTATATTTATGGAATAGTTCATTCGTTACCCGCTTTAGCTTTAGTAATTGATAAACATCCCAAAGATGTGATGAAAGAACCTCCAAGAGACGAGGAACAATTGTTGAATAGGAATATGTGGATACTTTTGGTAACTCAAGCATTCTTAATGGGTATAGGATTAGTACTAGTGCTTCAATTAACTCTAGGAGGATTTTTCCCCCTAAACGAATGGAATCTTAATCCCGATATTAGCTATTTACCAATTGGTAATGAGCTGCTATCTCAAAAAGCAAGAACAATGTTTATCACTTCCTTATATATCGTTGAAACTACATTCATCTGGAGTATTAGACGCCCAAATAAAAGCTTACTTAAAAGCTTTAAAGAAGAATTCTGTCTTTCATTATTCTTTATTAGTCTATTTACACTTGCACTACATGTACTCTTCATTCTGTTCTCGAACCAAGTAAATTATTACGCAAACGATGTGTTCGGGTTAAATTTACAAATTAACTTTATGTTTTTAAGTGGAATAGATTGGATATTTTGTATTTTATTGGCTTTACCGGGGATTATTGGAATAGAGATTTTCAAATATATAGCTAGATCCAAACATATTATTTTTTGATTTAAGTAAAAATAGCATAATTTAGACTCAGTAAATTAACTCAAGCGAAATAAATATGATAGATTATGTTCTATTAGAGTTTCTTTTTTTCTGTAGCGATGGAGTAGGAAGAAGTACATTAATCGAACAGTATTGCAAAAGTTTTCCGGAAAATTATAAGACTACCTTGGGATTTAATATCTTCGTTAAACATGTAAAGTTAAAACAAGGGAAAGAAGTTACAATACGGCTTTGGGATCCTTCAGAAAGACTATTTTTCAAACGTTTTAATCAATTTATTTATCGTCAGGCAAATGGTGGAATAATAATGTATGATATCACAAACACAATAAGCTTAAAGAAAATAGCTGATTGGTGTGAAGAAATTCGAAAACTTTCAGGTGATATTCCAATAATGTTGATAGGGAATAAGTTAGATTTAATAAAGAAACGTGCCGTTTCTGAAGAAGAAGTCAGGAATATTATAAAAAAGAACAATCTCTCTTCTTATATGGAAGTTTCTTTAAAAACAGGAGAAAATGTTGATTTAGCTTTTGAAGTACTTACAAAGTTGATTTTAGAGTAAAATTATTTTTAAATAGCTTTTTCTTAAATAGTAGTTTCTTAATAAAAATACTATAAAATAAAAAGAAGAACTTCTATTGTCTATTTATTATTATAAATATTTACTATTATTATCTTAAAAATCACCAAAAAGTCGCGGGATAATTTCTTATGGAAGAAATTTATTACAATATGGATTTAGAACAGATTTATAGAAGGTTCGAAACTAATTCAACTAATGGTTTAACAGATAAAGAAGCCCAGGCCAAACTTGAGCTTTACGGGCTAAACGAAATCCCTAAAGTCTCTAAAGGATTTATCAAGATATATCTTGCTCCTTTATTTAATTGGCTTATCGTTATATATTTAATAGGTGCGTTGATATTGTTTTTAGCTGCTGTATTCGGCGGTGAAGGAAATCTAATTTTTGTTCTTTTAACTTTAGGAATAGTTGCTCTAAATAGCTTTGTAGCTATTATTCAGCAAATTAGGGCAACAAAAAAGTTAAATGCACTTCGCGAAATGACGGCACCTACAACAACCGTTATTAGAAATGGACAAAAAACAGATATACCAACAAAGAATGTAGTTGTGGGTGATTTATTGGTGTTAAAACAAGGAGATAGGATACCAGCCGATAGCCGAGTAATTCAATCATCAAATCTTGAAGTCAATGAATCTAGTCTTACTGGTGAATCGGAACCTGTGAGAAAGAAGCAAGAAGGTTCCGCATTATCGAAAGAAGATATATCAATTGGTGATCGACATAATATGATTTTTTATGGGACTTTTGTCACTACTGGTAATGCTACAGCGATCGCAGTCAAAACAGGGAAGGATACAGAGATTGGTAAAATTTCACAAGGGTTAGAAGACGCTGGAACTTCAGACATTCCCATCCGAGAAAAGATGAACAACTTTGGTAAATGGCTTGGTTTAATCGTTATAGGATTTTGGCTCTTTATACTCTTGATCCTATGGATAGTAACTGGTCATCCCGATGTTGTAAAAAGCTTGAATTCAGCCTTGGATTTATTACCTATTAACATTCCACTCCTCGTAACAATTATCTTATTAACCGGAGTCTTAGCTATGGCTCATCATGGGGTAATTATTAGAAATTTAGCCTCAGTGGATAGTCTCGGTCGTGTAAGCGTAGTTTGTTCGGATAAAACAGGTACTTTAACTAAGAACCAGATGTCTATTCAACATGTTTGGACGAATGGTTCAAATTTTAAAGTAACAGGAAGCGGTTATAGTCCTGAAGGGGAAATTATATTCGTCGATGATCCAAAGAATTCTGTGATAGTCAAACATATCGACGATTTTCCTCAACTAAAGTTACTACTCACTTCTGGATTTTTGAACAATAATTCCGCATTAGTAAAAAATGAAATTGTCGTCTCAGGTAAGGCTATTCCTAATTGGAAAGTTATAGGGTCTCCAACAGAAGGTGCCTTAATGGTTCTCTTTCAAAAAGGAATGGGTGATTATCTACTCGAAGATTTCGAATATAAAAAAGAGTATCCATTCGATTCCAAAGTAAAGCGAATGACTAAAATCTACAAAAAAGATGAGAAATTTTATTCCTTTACTAAAGGTGCAAGCGAAATTTTAATGCCTTTATGCAATAAAGTGTTATATAAAGACCAAGAGTTAGATCTCAACGATGAGATTAAAGATAAAATCATGAAAATAGCAGATATCTATGCTGAACAAGGATTCAGAATTCTTAGTTTGTGTTATAAAAAAATAGATGCCATGCCTCCTGAAGACGATAAAAGTAGAGAGTTGTGTGAATCTGAAATGATTTATATTGGTTTTGTCACAATACTGGATCCTCCCAGAGAAGGTGTAAAACAAAGTGTTCAACAGTGTCACAATGCTGGTGTGGATGTTATAATGATCACAGGAGATTCAATTAAAACAGCTCGTGCAATTGCTAAGCAAATCGGGATAATTCAAAATAACGATGAAATCGTTTTAGAAGGAAAAGATATAAAAAATATTAAATCGTTTTACGATTTTAGCAAAATTAAGGTATTTGCAAGGGTATCGCCTGAACACAAACAAGAAATTATAGAAAAATATCAAGATGCTAAACAAGTAGTCGCTATGACAGGCGATGGAGTGAACGACGCTTTAGCTCTGAATATGGCTGATGCAGGCATAGCAATGGGGATTCAGGGTACTGATGTTAGCAAGGAGGCTTCTGATATGATTATTAGTGACGATTCCTTTAACTCAATCGTTACCGGGATCGAACAAGGGCGCGGAATATTTGCTCGTATTAGAGCAGTTGTGTTTTTCTATATCTGTATCAATGTATTCGAAGGTATAGTTGCATTTATTTTATCAGTGATTTTAAATGAAATTTTTCCAGGCCAATTCCCATACTATCTAGACGAAGCATTTTATTATCAGTGGTTTTTCCTCTCGATTACGGTTCACATTTTTCCTGGTCTTATTCTCACGTTTGACAGGACATCGAAAGATGTTATGAAACAAAAACCACACGATGAAGAAGAAATCCTCTCGAAAAATACAGTTATCCTATTATTTATTTTTGGAGCATTGTTAGCTATAAGCATGGTAGTCGTGTATTTTACGACCCTTTGGGGCCCTACAGTCTCAGTTATCGATTTCGGAGATTTAAACGAAGCGTACCTGTTTTCACCTTTAACCTTCCCCGATGGAAGTGGGATTAGCCTAAACGCTGCAAAAACTCTTACGATGCTAATGGTAACAATTTTCATTTGCGAATCATTTTTAATTCTGCAAATTAGGAGGCCTAACAAATCTTTAATCAAGAGTATAAAAGAAGACAGCACTCGATTTATGTACTTACTAATTGGATTCCTATTTGCAGTGTTTCTTGCGCTCATATATATTCCGGGAGTCCAAGTAACGCTTGCTGATTGGGGTTTAAATTTTAGATTTATGTTTCTCACAGGCTTGGATTGGTTAGTTTGTTTTTTAATTTCGCTTATTTGTATCGTATCATTTGAACTCGTTAAATTTTACGCTCGCAGGTCTGGAATATATTTCTAACCTAATTTTTCTTTTTATATAAAAACTGTTTTTAATCGTTAATTTTTTAATATTTGCTAAAATCCTTTTATGTATGATAAAAGGAAAGCGTATAAAATTTGCTCCCCTTGATAGGAAACACATTGATATGTTTTTAAAGTGGTTTAACGACCCCGAAATTACGCAATACTTAATGATGTATAAACAATTGACGCGTGATTGGGAAGAAGAATGGTTTGACGCACTCAAACACAAGGAAGATGGTGTTTATTTTTCAATTCTTCTATTAGATCAAGAGGACCCTTAAAAAATCATTGGAAATTGCGCTATTCAGAACATAAACTCCAAAAATCGATCGTGTTCTTGCGGTATTACCATTGGAGAGAAAAAATACCATAATCAAGGATACGGAACCGAAGCGATGGAGATGTTAGTAGAATATGGTTTCAACACGTTAAATATGAATAGGATCGAATTAACTGTATATGAATTTAATATTCGCGCTTATAGGACATATCAAAAAGTCGGATTCGTCGAAGAAGGAAGAAAACGACAAGCAAGGTATCATAACGGCAAATATTACGACGAAATAATTATGGCTATCCTAAGAGACGACTGGGAAAAGAAAGCGAGATAATAATCCAAGCAAATTTTAGATGTATTTCTAAAACAAATTAATTTTTAAAATAGTTAATATTCAATTCAGTAATAATTATTTATAAAAGAAATAGTGTGAAGATATGAGTAAATCAATTGTATCTATTGTTAAATATGAAGAACCTTTAGAATCCGTCCGCAAAGTTGTTGAATTGTCCAAATTGTTTGATGATTTGCCTAAAGGAGCGAAAATATTCATCAAACCCAATATTGTCTACTGGAGCAGTGGTCCTCATCCTAAATGGGGTGTCATTACTACATCCCGAGTTATGGAAGATGTCGTTACCATTCTAAACGAAAAAGGAATTAGTGATATAACTATTGGTGAAGGATTTGGAAGTGAAGAGGCTGCTCAAGACGCTTTCAAAAAATTAGGGTATAACAAACTAAAGAAACGATTTGGCGTAAAACTAATTAATACTGGAGATAGACCATTTGAAAAAATAGACATGGGGTGTGATTTTCTAGTCAATTTTGCCTCTGATCCGCTGAAAGCTGATTATATCATTAGTTTACCTACCTTAAAAACTCATAGTCAAGCAGTAGTAAGTTTGGGATTGAAAAATCTTAAAGGGTTTATCAATATCGCGTCTCGAAAGAAATTTCATAGCGCTGATCCTATAAAAACTCTCCATTTCAATGTTGCAAAGCTTGCTAACAACATTCCTCCGTGTTTGACTCTAATTGATGGAATTTATACTCTAGAACGGGGACCTTCAATGGATGGAAAAGCTCATAAAACAGGTGTGTTAATCGCGTCAAAAGACATTTTATCAGCTGATATAGTAGGAGCGAAATTGTTAGATATAGAACCATCAGACGTACCACACTTAGTTCAAGCAGCTGAAGATAGAGATAGATCAACTAATTTATCAGAGATTGAAGTTGTTGGAGAGAAAATTGAGGACGTAGCTTCTCATCACGAATGGAAATTCGTTTATAATGAAGCTGGCGATCTACCACTTCCTTTTTATAGTAGGCAATTTAAAGGATTAAAGTACAAACAATACGACACTACCATGTGTACTTACTGTAGTATGATTAATGGTTTATTACTTGTATTATTGAAAAATGCGTGGAATGGCGACACATTTGGAGGTATCGAATTTCTAACTGGAAAAATAATGGAACCATCAGCGGGGATGAATAAAACGATCCTAGTTGGTCAGTGCCAATATAATAAAAATAAAGACCACCCTAATATAAACGAGTTAGTACCAATTAGAGGATGCCCACCTTCAATGGAGGATATAAAAAACGCGTTTGAAATTTGTGGAATAAAGGTCAATCCTCTTATGTTTCAAGAAGGAAATTCGGACGTTGGGGGCATTATTTTTTTACAAAAATACAAAGGGAAATCTGAGTTTGAAGAGTCGTTCTATAAATTATAATACTATTTATTTTTTTTAAAATCGAATTTTTTTCCTTTCTACTTATCTAATTTCTAATCTAAAACTGCTTTTCTTTTTTGTTTCAATTTCGTATTACAAATTTATTTGTGTTTAGGGAATATCTTGTTTTTGGAAGATCCATTTCGCAAGGCCGAAGAAAATTACGATTATACT
>JAGXOB010000209.1:0-3267 GCA_019894735.1 Promethearchaeota archaeon
TATCGATAAAGCCCAAGCGGGTTTTGATGGTTTTGTTCACGAATATCCGTTTTTATGCATGCCGGAAGTGACTGCTCGAACAATTATTACTAATAAACTCAAAAAAATCTACGATCTTCCTATCATATATTTCTCTTTTGACGAACAAAGCGGTATGGAAGGTTTCCGAACTCGTTTGGAAGCATTTAGTGATTTAATGCATGGTCGTAGGAATAAAGAAATTAAAGACAATGCTAAATTCGTATCAAATGGTAATAAAAAGATTTATCCTCATTATGGGGATGTATTTTACAACGAATGTTATCAATTAATACAAAATTCGTTTTAATGGTTAGTACAAATGGAAGAAGTTGCTGAAAAAGTAGTTAAAGAAGAAGATTTAAAGGATGCGTTCCTTGGGATTGACATAGGAAGCGTTAGTTGTAAATTCGTGTTAATGGACTCAGATGGAAATATATTAACGAGTGTATTTTTACAAAACAGAGGTTCTCCCATCGATTCAGCAAAAGCAGGGATGGGTGAATTACGAGATAAAATAGAGCAGAGTGAAAATTTACACGAGTACGCGATACGATGTTGTGGGACGACAGGTTCGGCAAGATATTTAACTAAGGCTATCGTAGGAGCTGATCTGGCGAAAACTGAGATAATCGCCCATGCTGTAGCTGCTCAGACTCTGTATCCCGACGTTAGAACGATATTAGAAATCGGAGGTCAAGATTCTAAAATAATTCTTTTGCGAGATGGTATAATTGTAGATTTTGCTATGAATTCTGTATGCGCAGCTGGAACGGGATCATTCTTAGATCATCAAGCAGCGCGACTTGGGATTGCCATAGAAGATTTTGGTGATTATGCCGTTAAATCAAAAAATCCTGTAAGTATAGCCGGTAGGTGCACGGTTTTTGCGGAGTCTGACATGATTCACAAGCAAAACGCGGGTTATACAAAAGAGGATATTATCGCTGGATTATGCGATTCACTAGTCAGAAATTATATGAACAATGTTGGAAAAGGAAAAGATTTAGAAGAACCAATAGTCTTTCAAGGAGGAGTTTCGTATAATCAAGGAATTATAGAAGCTTTCGAAAGGCATTTAGGCTGTAAAGTTATTGTGCCAAAATATAACGTATTGATGGGAGCTCTTGGAATGGCTATTCTCGTCCGAGATTATTATATAGAACAAGAGCACGAGACAGAATTCAGAGGCCTTGAAGTAGCCGAAATAGAATTCACCACTTCAGCGTTCAATTGTGGTGATTGCCCAAACAACTGCGAAATAGTCCAAGTAAAAATGCCTGAATATGGGAATAAAGTAATTGCCCGTTGGGGTTCCCGATGTGGAAAGTGGGATCAATTAACTTAACTAAAAAAGAGAGGAAAAAGAATATTGTCAGATTTTTTTAATCAATTGAAGCACTTAGGAGAGGAATTTCTTGAGTCCCTTCAACATAAAACTAAATTATCAACAATTTTTGATATTTACTTAGAAAAAGTAATCCCTTCGTTCGTTTCAGAGAAAGAGTTAAAGGAATACTACGAGAGACGGATGGAGGAAGTAAGTAATTTTATAGATAAATTATAAAGAAGTGAAAAAAAATGGTAGAATCATCAACAGAGAAAAAAGAAACCGAAGGAAAAGAAAAATTAAATAGTAAGGATTTAATGAAAGATTTGTTATACGCAGTTACAAAAGGTTTAGGAGGTTTTGGTTTAGAAGCGTTCGCCGATTTGAAGATAGAAGGCAAGGAGAACGTACCAATTAGAGGGAAAGCTATATTGACTACGATAAGCGATAATACTTTAAGAGATTTAGCGATTATTAGTCAAGTTTCTGGACGTAGGATTCATTTCATGGTTCATCATAAATTGATGAAGCATCAGGTCTATGGCCCTGTCCTGAAATCGTTAGGAATGTTTCGTAGTACTCTTGACAAAGACGATACTGTACCTATCGATAAAGTTTTTCATTATCTCAACGAAGTTGGGGATCTTGTAGCAATGACACCAGAATCGAAGTTAACTCCAGAGGTTCAAATTAAAGCGATGGCAGGTATTATTAAATTTGCTGTTGCTGCGATGGCACCTATCATCCCGATAGCGATTTATACCGAGAAAGCGCGAATCTTAAATACGATTAGCACTACAGGAATAAGAGTAAAAATCGGAACTCCGCTTAATGTAGAAAAACGATTGACTCGCGAAAAATACCGAAACGAAAGGTATGAACTTGCTGAGGACATAATTAAAATTATAGACTCCCTTAAAGTTCGACCTGAAACAGAAGAAGATTAAAAATGAGGTAAAAAAAAATGGAAAATAAACAAAATCCAGAAATTGATGAATTTGATAGCAGATTGAAAGAGCTTAATAAAGAACTAAAGCAGAGGAAAGAAGATCTTATAAATGAGTTAAATGACATTAACGATTGTGAAGTTTGTTTGGAACCGGATAAAACCATGAGCGAATTTATTGGAGATATCTTCTATAACTCTATGAAAAATCTATTTGATGTAAGTACAAAGCTTGCCAAGAGTTTAGCTCGTGAATTTATTCCTGATCAAAGGAAACATTAGAAAATCTAAGCATGTTCTTGCAAAAGATCATTGAATTTCAATAGATTAGCACATCTTTCAATTTGTGTTATTAAATCCTATATAAATAAATTTAATTAATTTTGGATTGTATTGTTGTAAAGCCTATTTGATGTTAGTGCAAAGCTTGCTAAGAATTTAACGGGTGAATTTCTTCCTAAAAATTAGGATTTTATTATGTATAAGCCTTAACAGCCGCCCTTTCTAAAAGAGTTAAGAAAGTGTATGTTAATAAAAATAAAAAAGAGAAAATAAAAAGTTCTTTTAATATCTCGTTCTTGAAGCTTGAATTCGTAATTTTGCTTTAGTTTGTTCCTTAGAGTCTTGTAAAACTTCGTATCGGGTTTTAGAGGGAAGAACTATATCATATACCTCTTCTGCAATTGTGGAATCCTTTTTTAAGTGATCTTGTTCTCTCAATATTATTTTAACTCTTTCCACGGCCTCAGCTCCAGTTTTAACTGTTTTGAATTGGCTCCATATGTTCATATCTGCTTTAGAAGTAAAGTTTTGATTTCTTTGAAGCTTGATGTTTCCCTTATTAGGGAATCTAGACTTAAAAACTTTAGGACCATCTGCTTTGAAATAAAATTCGCCGCGCCATCCCATTATGTCGTAATCTTTTAGAGTTTTTAGGCTCATTAAATCAATGCTAATGAGATAACGTTCTTTT
>JAGXOB010000209.1:3276-3650 GCA_019894735.1 Promethearchaeota archaeon
GTTTTTTTACCTTTTGCGTAATATCTTCTAGACATTATAAATCACTTTTTCAGTGTTAAATTATTTGAGATGAATATTTTAAATTTAATATAGTGTAAGAGTATATATTTCTTTTTTAGTTAAATATTCTGATAATAATGGAATAATAAACCGTGTATCAAATATATCTCCAGATATAAGAAAGATTGATTGACTAGCTCCTAAAAGAACATTTAAGCTTCTTATAATTCCCATGTTAATACAACCCCAAATTGTATTTTTTAATAATCTATTATACAAGAAAATCAAAGTGACCATTGTTATAGTAATTATAAGTGGATACCATCCTATAATAAATGAGATAATTAGAGAGTATGAAAAAGATATGTACATTA
>JAGXOB010000210.1 GCA_019894735.1 Promethearchaeota archaeon
ATCCAATATTCTCAATTTCTCTCCCTGCTTCTGGGAATATACCTGACATTCCACCACGAATACTATTTAGCACACCTGCTGCAGGCGCCAAAACAGTCATAACTTCACCTAATTCTGAAACTGTTTTTAATCTAATAGATACACTTTCCAAAGCAAGCCCTGCATGCATCAACATTTTTTCAACTTTTCGTATTTCTGCAAGTTCACTCGCTAATACATTTGCACGCATTGTATCTCTTTCTGTTAAAGCTTTGGTTATTCGTTTAAAAAGTGTTAAATCACGTTGTTCAAATCTTTGCGAAGCATTATTCAACTTGTTCTTTTGACCATTTATTCTCTGAATAACGGTAACAATTTGTTGCTTTAGACCTTGAGAAGGTTTACCCGAATCTTTAATCTTTGACAAAATAGATGAATCTTTTTCTTTGCTGTTCCATCTGTTAATAAAATTATTAACCAAAATTAATGCATCTCACTTTATGAGTCTATTAGGTACAAATGTATAAAAAACTGTTCTAGATTATGGAATAAAAACCGTATAGTTACTATAATTTTTTTTAGCTATTCAGTTTAAATTTTATATTATAAACCTCTTTTTTATTTTCCAGTTATTATATAGAAAAAGGATTTTTCATTAACTGGTATTTAAGTGATTACAATAATCCATCGGTATTTTCAATAAAAAGTACTTAATAATTATTTTTCCAAACTATTCTTTTAATATTTTTACATAAATTACGCAATATAGCAAATATTTTTTTTTCATTATTCGGTGCTTTTATAGCATTATTTATTCGTCTGGCTTCTAAATTCATAACTTTATGACAATTAATACATCTAGTTAGAACAAGCTCAAATCCATTAAGAATATCTAATCGTCTTTGAGTATATCGTCTTTGCTTAAAATGATCACATAGAACCTTTCTTATCACGATTAACTCATCTTCTCCCATTTTCATCTCCCAATAACAAATCTTAGAGCAGCATAAATAACTCTTATGAAAGAATCTTCTATTGAAAAAAAAAGAGTGTATTACATTTTTCAATATAGACAATACCAAAATCAGAGAAACAAATCTCATCATAAATGGAATATGAAATTTAATATTTTTTGTTTTTCCTCTAAAGAATTAACAACTATGTCAGGAAATTTGTTTTTAACTTCATTTGTATTATAAACACCTGTTAGAACTGCTATACAAGACATTCTCGCTTGTTTAGCTGCTTGTATACCAAAGACAGAATCTTCAAAAACTACACATTTTTCAGGGATAACGTAAAGTTGTTTTGCACATTTTTGAAAAATTTCAGGATGGGGTTTGGCATTAATAATTTCATTAGCTGTTATTACAGAATCAAAAATATTAGACAAATCAAACTTTCGTAACATGAAATCTATAAAGTCTCTATTGTTCATGGAAGCTAACCCCATTTTTACCCTGCCTTCAAGAGATTCTAATAACTCTCTAGAACCAGCAAATAATGTGATATCTCCATTTAGCTCGATTGAGAATTGAACTTTTTTTCTTACAAGAAACTCAAGTAAACTTTTATCAAAACGCACATTTTTAAATTTTAATATTTCTCTAAAAGTTTCAATTGAGCCAATTCCAATTAATCGTTCAATGAAAGAATTGCTTATTTTACAATCAATTTCGTTAAGAGCTCTTTGAAATGCCATTACTATTATTTTTTTTGTATTAGCTAAAGTACCATCCCAATCAAAGATCACTGCTTCAAACATTTCAACACTCATTTTTACAAGTTTGATTATACATTTAGTTTTTCACGAATCAATTGACTTTTCTTTGTTGCTGCTTCAACAGCATTCATTAGTGCTTGTCTAATCTGACTGCCTTCAAGCTCATATATTGCTTCAATAGTTGTGCCTCCAGGTGTTGTAACCATGTCCTTTATTTTTGCAGGGTGTTCCTGAAGATCTAAAACAAGCTTACCAGTCCCTAAAACTGTTTGAGCAGAACTATTCAGAGCAATAGTTCTTGGTAATCCAACTTTCAAACCTGCATACATGAGACTTTCTATAATTATTGAAAGATACCCTGGGCCACTCCCACTAAGTGCAGTTATCGCATCCATATACTTCTCATCTACTTCTTCACAGATACCTAAGAAATTTAATAATTCAATAACTCTTTTTTTATCTTTCTGATTCACATTTTCTCCACAACAATAAGCTGTGTAAGAAGCTTGAACCAAAGCAGCTACATTAGGCATTATTCGAACAATTTTGGCTTTAGGAATAAATTTTTTTAAGAAGTTCAAGGGAACAGTTGCTGCTACTGAAATCACAAGTTTTCCATCAACTTTAGTTTTAATTGTTTTTAAGACATTTCCAATATCGCTTGGTTTGACGCTAATAAAAATTATATCTGAATTAGAAGCAGCCTCTAGATTATTTGCGGTTGTTAATATGCCCATTTTTTCCAGCTCTTGGAGTCTTTTAGGTCGAATGTCAGCCGCGATTATTTTGTTAGAACAACCACTTTTTTTGAGACTTTTTATTATTGCTCCTCCCATCATTCCTGTTCCTATAACTGCAATACTATCTTTCATTTCAGCACACTCTCGCTCTAACTATCAGTTATTTCCTCTTAAATCTTTTTTTTCGAATCTAATAAACAACACATTTGAAAGATTATTGTTCTTCAGTTTTAATCAAAAAGTAAGTATTTTATTTGAAAAATAATTCAGCCAACTAAGACCTGAAAAGTTTTCAAAGTACTAATCTTGATAATTATTAGGTTGTTTTTAAGACTAGTTCTTTTATAAGCTCCTGGATAGTTAGTGCAGAGGCATTTGATCGTATCCCTCTTGAATTAAAATGAGTTGGAATGGCTCGAAATCCCTTTTCACGTAATTTTTGAACCAATGAAAAAACTGACGGAACAGGGAGAGACAACTTGTCGCTAATCTTATCAATGACATAATAAGTTGCTGCTTCAGCCATTTCATCCTTGACAAGAGTAATCATCTTACTTATTTTTCTACTATTTCGAAGAGCAATATGTCTATTTTCTTCAGCTAATAACTCGCAAAAATGCTCTTCAAAAATTTCTCCAAGCCAGAGTGGTCCTGCCCAATCCATTTCTGAATTGCATTCTGGACAGTTTTCAATATTTTTTGAAAACGGATTTTTTGTGAACTCACGATGAAAACAATTAAAACAATGAAGTACATACCCTAGAGTCCCAATACTTGCGTCTCCTTTTTTAGCACCATATTTTATCTGGGTGTAAACTCGAATATAATGATCATTGGAATGACTAAAAAGTACTCTAAGTCCAATATCATATTTAGCCGCAGTAGCAGCAACACATCCAGTCAAAAGTCGAATAGCGAGCTCATGACAATATTCTGTTCGCAAAGGTTTACCCCCATATTTTCTTTGACAAGCTCTTGAATGCACTCCACACAAAGGAGCTAAATCAGTTGCAGTTAACGCTAATAGACCATTATTACGCAAAGCTCTAAGACTTGTATCCAAATAAGGCACAGGAGAGCCAAAAGGATCCACATCAATCACATCAAATCTTTTGCGAGGAACCCCGTATTGACTTAAAAGCAAGTTTGCTTCCATATGATTTACTGAAATAATCTCTCCCAAAC
>JAGXOB010000211.1 GCA_019894735.1 Promethearchaeota archaeon
CATTGGCAATCACCTACGCAATCCGGGTCGCATTTGCATTGGCAATCACCTACGCAATCCGGGTCGCATTTGCATTGGCAATCACCTACGCAATCCGGGTCGCATTTGCATTGACAGTTATAATTTGGAGTACATTCCATGGTAATACAAAACCCTTCTAAATACCGATACGCATTTCTATTCCTCACCCTATTCAGACTTCCACTCATTAAGTCGAGTTGAGTTTCCTCCCTGGTACATGTCATGGTCATTCGAAGGTCATCATTTCCTTCAACTTCAATAATGACGTCTTTATCTCCAATTCTTAAGGCCTGACAATTAATATCTAACTCTAAGCCAATATTTGCAGAAACCGTTAATTTTGTCTTTTCACTAAAAATAAACATAGTCCGAAGATTACTTTGCAGTTGTGTCTGAATTGCATCACCTTGAACTTCAATCGTTTGATCTGGTGTTTCAACAGCTGTTACGTTCATAGAACTTATTAAAGAAAGCACAATCAACATCGTGAAAGCGCTTAACAATAGCTTACTAACATTTTTTTTCATTAAATATTCACCAAAATTTGAATCAATGAATAATTAGAATTTCGCATAAAAAGGATTAAGGTATAATTCTCCCCAATAAGATTTTCTTCCTTACCAATTAGTTAATCTAAAGTGATATTATCTTAATCGTAATATTCCGTTATTTCGCGAATATTTTAGAAAAAAATTATAATTTTAAAAATCTTGGACTTTTTCTCTTTGCCTCGCGTATCCTTTAACTATTATTTTCTCTCTGTTAAATATCAGATTAATAATTAAGTATAACTAACTTCGTTGATTATACTTTTATTCATATGAGTTCTGAAAATAAAGATAAACCGTAAAGGCAATCTGATTTTGCTGATTGGCTAAATGAAGGATGTTTGAAAAAAGATGTTAGAAACGATGCGAAAGTTTCTGTTTTTAGAAAAATGAGAGATTCTAATGAGCCAAAACTCTAAATTTAAAGAAATTTTAGAAGACCTAAAAATATTACTTGAAGCAGATGAAATCCTTGCTGAGGATTTTAAAGCTTTTAAAAATAGTATGAAAAGTAAAGAAGTGAAGCACTATTTGGAGGCTTTAACTGAGCAATCTAAACTGGGTGTCATTCAATCTAACTATAGGCGTATAGATGAAGATATATTGGGAAAAGCTTATGAGACATTTCTAGCAGAAATAAGAAAAGAACGAGGTATTTTTTACACTCCGAACTACATTGCACATTATATTGTTGATAGTGCCATTGGGAGGGGATTTAATCCTTTAGTTGAAAAATTTATTGAGAATTTAAAAAGTGAAACATATGAGAATTGCCTTCCTATATTGGAGAAATTATTTTCTATTAAAATCTTAGATCCTGCCTGTGGTTCAGGTTCATTCCTTATAAAATCCTTACAATCTATCTGGCAGCAATATTCAAAAATTCTAAAAGTTTTAGATGAGCATTATAAAACTCTAAGTAAATACAACGATAATTTAAAAAAACCAAAGGAAATTGAAGATAAATTTAAATTAATTAATAACCTAAATGAAATTTTAAATTCAAATAATAAAAGGAAATTAATTTCTCAAATTCTATTAAGACATATTTATGGGAACGATCTGGATGCAAATGCAATAAATATTGCAAAATTAAATTTATGGTTAGAGGCTATAAAATTAACGCCCCGAGAGCTCCAATACGACCGATTGCCTACGGACACCAACCATGCTTTACCAAAATTGACAATGAATTTATCTGTTGGAAATTGTTTGGTTGGTTTGCCTAACAAGGAAAGTATTAAGTATTTAAAAGGTTCCTGCTCTGCCGAATTAACCAATTTATTTGAATTACGAGAGAAATATATACTGAATTCAGATGATATTGAAATAATAAACGAAATCGATACAATTCAATCGGAGATTAGAGAAAAACTCGGCAAAAAGTTTGAAGAATTTTTAAGTAAAAACAATTTACCAAGCACAAAATCGCTTCAAACGATTCCATTGAGTTGGGTTTTGGAATATTGGCATTGTTTCTTTTCTAAAGATCTCAGCGAGAAATCAGGAGAAGAACGTGGATTTGAAATTATTGTAGGAAACCCTCCTTGGGGTGCAAAATTAGATTCTGTTCACGAATATTTAAAATTTTGTTTTCCTGATGTTGTTAAAGGTCAATACGACTCTTTCAATACTTTTACATATCAAAATATTCGAGATTTATTAAAATCCAATGGTACATTGAACTATATTATTCCAAATGAGTTGTGTCTTGAGGAGGTCAATGAACCTCTAAGAGAATACTTACTTCAGTATCGTATTTTAGAAATAACTAATTTAGGATTAGGTATATTTAACGATGTTACTAAACCTTCAATGATCTTGCTAATTGAAAAGAGTTCAAAAGAAGCAAATCAAATTCAGATCTTTGTAGGATTGCTCCAAGATAAGAAGTACTCTATAAAAGACGATATTATTAACCTTAAAAAAGTCATTAAAAATACGTGTTTTAATCGCCTTCAAGAGGATTTTAAAAACAACGATCATTTTAGATTTGATATTTTTTCTCATCCAATCGATAATGAAATTAAGGAGATTATTCGAAACAATAATTTTGAGCCTTTAGAAGCATATTTATCAAATGGTAGAGGTATTGACACTAATAAAAGTGGTACTTATTTCATATGTCCAACATGTGGAGTATTAAATCCACCATTTGGTGTTGGTAAGGCAGCAAGAAATGAAAAATCTTGCGTAAATGAAGGTTGTGAATATTTTTTTAAGAAAACTCAGGAAGAACAATATGAAACTGAAGATATTATCCTGCAATTAGATTTTAAAGAAAAAGAACACTATGCTCCAGGCTATATAGGGGAGGATCTACAACGATTTTACTTCAAAAGAAAACCTCGTTTATTTAGGTACTATGGCAATGTTATTGATGAGCCTGAATTCTATCGATACTCGTACATTCCGTGGAAAAATCACGATCTATACACAGAAGAAAAATTACTATGGCGAAAAGTTTCAACTGGAAACCTACCTCAAGTAATGGTCTATGATGGTTTTCTTGTAACCAATCAACAAATTTATATTTTTAAGAAAAAAAATAATGTCCAACATATTTCTGTTTATTTCTATTTAGCAGTACTAACTTCTCGTCTAATTCATTATTTATACCTAAAAGAATTCGGGGATCCTGATAAAGAAGTATTACCTCATTTTACACAATCAAAAATAAAACAATTCCCAATTCCTTTACCAGATACAAAAAGTGAGATTTATGAAGATTTAATTGATAATACTAAGCTATTAATTAATCAAATTGCAGAATTTCAGGAAATACACTTAAAAAAGTTTAAGGATATCCTATCTTCGAAACCCTATAGTAAATCTGATACTTTACTAGAAAAAATAAATGTTACCTTTTCAAAGATTGAAGAGTGCATATTTACTTTTTATAATATAACTGAATCTAAATCAAAAAATCGGATTATCGAAATAGCAAATGCTAATAAATTTAGAATATTCTAAGGTTTTTGATTTTGTTAGAAAAAGAGATCATTCTAAAAGAAGATATAAAATCATATGAGCATCAAGTTTTATAA
>JAGXOB010000212.1 GCA_019894735.1 Promethearchaeota archaeon
GATGAGCTAAATACAAAAGAAGCTATAGAAGTAGTGAATCAACTAGCTGATTTTGGTGTTACTGCTTTAGCATTTTCTGGTGGTGAACCTCTAAGTAGAAATGATTTTTTTGAGGTTGCACAACATGCAGTTAAAAGAGGATTATATGTTTCAGTGGCTACGAATGGAACATTATTAACTAAAGAAAACGTAAGGAAACTAAAAAAAGCCAAAATAAACTATGTAGAAATTAGCATTGATGGTGCTTCAGCACAGTCTCATGATTCATTTAGAGGAGTATCTGGGGCTTTTGATAACGCAATAAAGGGATTGCGTAATTGTGTTCAAGAAGATTTATGCGCTTGTATTGCAACAACTGCAACAAAGAAGAACCTCAAAGAAATACCAGCAATAATAGATTTAGCCGAACAAATTGGCGCAGAAAGATTTACCTACTTTAATTTTGTTCCAACTGGAAGAGGAAAAGAGCTCTATGACCAAGATATTTCCCCTGAAGAGAGAGAGGAACTCATGAGTTATTTACTAAAAAGGATATCAAATGGTTGCAATGTTACAATTCTAACCACGGCACCTCAATTAGCTCGTTTAGCAATTCAATGTCAGGGGAAAGGGAAAGAAATGGCCATGTCCATGGCACACATGCAAACTATTAAGGTTAGTAAAAAAGCAGTTTCATTGGCTGACTTCATAGGAGGATGTGGCGCTGGAAGACTTTATTGTTCTTTGTCACCAAAAGGTGATGTTCACCCATGTGTATTTCTACCGATAAATGTTGGAAATATTAAAGATAAAAAATTCCAAGAAATCTGGTTAAATTCTAAGTTTTTCACCTCCTTAAGGGACAGATCAAAACTAAAAGGACCTTGCAGCATATGTGATTTCAGAGATATCTGCGGCGGGTGTCGGGCGAGAGCAAATGCTTACCATGGAGATAGTTTCGCTTCAGATCCAGGCTGTATACTAACAAAAAAGAAGGTGATGTATAATTCTTAGAAACCAACAAGTGACAGTTAAGATATATAGAGCAAAAAAAGATTTAAAAAAAATTCTAAAAGAGGCAGTAAAAGAATCGGGAATTCACAAACAAAATAAGATTTTCATAAAACCCAATATTAGCCATCCTGATTTTATTCCTGGGGTAATTACGGATCCGATATTGTTATCTGAATTAGTGGGTTTACTTCGTGATAATACAGAAGAGGTTCAAGTAGGAGAATCCAATGGATATAATTATTCTTGTGGATTTGCATTCGAAAAAACTGGATTAAAGAAAGCCATTAGCAAAGCCGGCGGAAAAGTTGTTAACCTTTCAGAAGACGAATTAGTTAAGATAAAATTTCCCAATAGTGCAAATAAACCTAAAGAGTTATTTCTCCCTAAAATTGTTGTCGAAGCTGACGCTATAATTGATTTACCTTTAATGAAAACACATGAATTTACAACATTCAGTGGAGCTATAAAGAATCTTTTTGGGTGCGTGCCAAGTAATAGACGAATATATTTACATCCTTTTTTGAATGAGGTGTTCTATAAACTTTTTTCCATTTTGAATCCCAAGCTGACAATTATGGATGCTAGAGTAGGATTGGAGGGAAATGGACCAACTAAAGGAGATCCAGTAGAGATGAATTTGATTCTAACTAGTAATTCGGCTTTGGCTACAGATATTATTGCTTCAGAGATTATGGGTTTAAAGATAGAACAGATAGGTCATCTCAAGTACATTGCCGATAAGAAGAATTTGATGAGAGAAAAAATAATAACGCAAGGTTTGGATGTAAGAGAAGTAACTCGGAAGTTTAAACTTCCGAAAATAGATTTACCGGTTAAAGCGCAAATGCAGATATACAAATACGAATATTTAACAAAAGCATTTTTTTGTTCATTAGATATTGTTAAACTTTTTCAGAAGATAACTTTAGCTTATAGAGGAAAACCAATAGAGATTAACTAGTTCAGTGCTTCTTGATAGACTTTAATAACCTTTTTTACAATCAAACGCCAGTCAAATCTATTTTCAACAGTTTTGCGAGCTTGAAAAGCCATTTCAGAAGCGTCAGTAGGATGTTCTATTAGATATAAAATCCGATCAGACAGGACAGCAGAATTTGCTGGGGGAACCAAAAAACCATCCTTGCCATCATCTATCATCTCAGGAATACCACCGACCTTTGTGGTAACAACTGGTAAACTACTTGACAAAGCCTCTAGCACAGCAAAGGGAAGGTTTTCATAAAAAGTTGAAAAAGCAAAGATATCCGCTGCTTGATAAAGTTTAGGTAATTTGGCATCTGGAAAATATCCAGTAAACAGTATATTAGAGCGTACTCCTAATTTTTCAGCATAATTGATTAGTTTTTTCATTTCATTGCTTTGACCTTTTCCAGAAATGATTAACTTTACATTCTTGTACTTCTTAGCCACAATTGATACACTTTCAAGAAGCGTAAATAATCCCTTCCTAGCATATAATCTACCCACAGAAAGTATGTTCACATTTTTTTTGTCGAAACCTAACTCTTTTTTGACTTGTGTCTTATCTTTGGGAGGTGCAAACTTATTGATATCAACGCCATTGTGAATAACCCGAATTTTATCTTCTCTTACCTTGTAATATTTTTGAAGTTCTTTTCTAGTAAAATCACTAACAGCAATAAGCTTGTTTGATCGTTCCAGTGTTTGTTCCTCAAAATAACGGAGAAGGCGATTGAAACTTACCATAAATCGCTCATTAGAATTTAATCTGCTATAGGGTTCTCTCCTAATTGATTCTGCTTCACCTTTCCATGTTGAATGAACTGTAGTTATCAGAGTTTTTCCAAAATTTTTAGGAACAGCAAAACTAGGAACTAGTGGAAGATTTATGTGTGTGATATCTACAGGAATGTTATCATTGATTTGTTTTAATTTCCGAAAAGCAGCTCCTGCAAAAATAAAAGAGCGTACAACTGGAACTTTTAAAGTTTTAAGAAAAAAGGCTCTTTGTTTTTTATTTATTGTTATGTCTTTGGTTTCATCATAACTTGTAACGACGGAAGTAGAATAACCATTCTTGATTAATTCTCTTGAAAGATAGTAAACATAAGAACCAGTACCGCCAGAGAGGGGAATGTATTCTGGTGAGATAAAACAGACTTCTACCATTAATTTTCACCGTTTTTACCTAGTAAATACTTAATTGCGCTAATTACTGCTCCCGTACTCCAAGCAATAGCTCTGACAAAATAGAGTATAATGAGAAGTAAAGCTGTTTTGTCTGAAAAGCGCATAGATAGTTTTATTGCAGAAAATAAGAAGTAAATAAAAAGAGAAAAAATCAAGCCGAAGGAAAATAGCCATAATGGCCTTAGGAAATCCACTAATCCTAAAATGAAGAAAAATATTGAAGAGAGTATGATAAGAGGTTGAACATTCATGCCTATGTCTGTTATTTCATCTCCTTTTATTAACTCATGATGTTTAAAATAGAGTTTAAGGGTATTCTTGCCATACTGTAATTGTTGCTTAAAATACGCTTTCACATTTGTTCTGTTATAATGATAGCATTTGGCTTTTGGTTCTAGAAGTATCTTATATCCTCTGGCAGATATTCGAAAACCTAAATC
>JAGXOB010000213.1 GCA_019894735.1 Promethearchaeota archaeon
TCCTTACACAGGAGAAAATCTGACATGTCAAGTACCATGTCGAATTAAAAAGAGTGGCAATGAAAATAAAAAATCCACCCTTTGAAACCTATTACAATAATAGTCTTGACCGAAACATTCACCTTTACTTTAATATTCGTTTTAAAGGACATTTTTCAGAAGATTAGAGCCAGCTTTACTATCCAGAAGGATATCCACATCAGGATTCAGGGTCTGAATATACATTTTTAGCATTCCTTTCAGAAGACGGAACAACTATTGAAACAGAAAATAGAATAATATCTTTTCCTCTGGGTGCTCAAATAGAGTTCTAAGTAGAGGCAATGATAAGTTTTACTTATCGTAACGCTTCTACTTTTTTGCTCCTTGGACTTTTTTTGGCGAAGAAAGCGATTTGAGCGAAACACTAAGCATAACTGTTCCCCTTTCTTCTTCACCCACAAGTTCGCCTTCAATAACTCCGACACCAGATCAGACAACAGAGCCTACACCTAAACCTATTCAAACTATACAGTTTGAAGCAATTTTGGGAATTACGTTTGTATTAGCTGTTTTTGGTGTTGGTTTAGGATTTTTAGTTTACCTCATTAAAAGAAACTTACAGGTATGAAAATGGAAGTTACACACCATTTTGGAACTATAGCATGTGCCTTTTCTCAGAAACCATGCAAGTTACCACCTGAGCTTATTCCCAGACCATCTCCAGTACAAGCGCTTTGGCGTGCCATTAACGTCATTTCTTTTGATTAAAATTTAATTTCCTTTTTAGTCACTAAATTTTAATATTCATCTGCCAGAGGGATAATCATGAAAAATTCTGAATGTACAATCCACATTATGTTTAAAAATAGATGTATAAACAAATTTAGAAAAGAAAAAGAGGGCTGGATACTAACAAGTTCAAACGGTACTATACATCCTTGTACAGCAGAACAAATGGTTTCTCACCTTCTTCCAGCATTAGCAGGAATAAAAGGACCACATGTTACCGTCAAGGTTGAACCTGACAAAAAGATTAAAAATCAATCCAGCAACAATATCATTTGTAATTCAGTTGGTTGAGAATTTTACTGATTCCTATAGGCAACATCAACTATCAAAGAAGGGCTATAAAACGTAAAAAAAATGCTTACAACTCCGTTGCTAATTTGCATACGCCCACAGGTCCAAAACAGACCAGGAACAGATTTGAACCCCAGTCACAGTGGAGATATCACCCCCAGAATATTTCCCTTTTTAGGTTTTCAATAATTGAAAATGACCAAGAGATTTATTGACATTTTTCAAGAAAACTTTTTAGTAAAACAACATAGAAAAAAAAGTTTGCTTAGATTGAACAGGATTTATGATAAAACGAATTTAAAAATTATTTATTTTAAAAACAATCTAAGTATTCTTTTCGTAAACCTCCAAAGCTGTTTTTTCAGAAATTGAAAAAATTCTTAAACGGTTAATGATCTCGTTAAAGTTAACAGCGTGAGCATCAAATTCCGGACCATCAATGCAAACAAATTTGGTTTCACCATCAATTGATACTCTGCAGGTTCCACACATACCCATACCGTCAATCATTATTGGATTTAAGCTGACTATGGTTCTAATTTCATACTGTTTGGTTATTTCTGCTATAGCTTTCATCATAATAGTCGGTCCAATCGCATAAACAATGTTGGGTCTATATTGCTTATTAATTAATGACTTTAAAACTTCGCTAACAAATCCTTTTTGTCCTTTTGATCCATCATCTGTTGAAATGTAAACCTTATCTGAAACTTTTTTCATTTCATCTTCCAATATGAGGGATCTTTTGTTTTGTGCACCAATAATTGATACGATTGTATTTCCAGCTTTCTTAAGTGCTCTTGCTATTGGGAAAGCTGCTGCTGTGCCTACTCCCCCGCATATAATAGCCACGGAACCATATTTGTCTATGTGACTTGGATTGCCGAGGGGACCTGCTATATTTAGGATCTCATCCCCAACTTTAAGAGCGCCTAGTTTTTTGGTTGATACGCCAATTTCTTGGAATATAAGAGTGATGTTGCCTTCGGTTTTTTTCCAATCCACTAGGGTAAGGGGAATCTTTTCTCCTTTTTTGTCCACTATTAGAACAACAAACTGGCCAGCTTTAGCTTTTAGCGCGATTTCTGGAGCATTGATTTCAATTTGTTTGATCCGGGGGGCAATTTCCTTTTTAAATAAGATCTTATAAGAATTCTTTTTGGAGAAGATTTTGTTCTTTATTAAATTAGAGTGATACAATCCTGTCAAATCTCATAACGATGTTATATAAGAATAACGATGTTATATAAGAATAACGATGTTATATAAGAATAACGATGTTATATAAGAAATAGTAACATAAGAATAAAAATATTTCGATGATAAGCTTAAAATGTCTAACTTTTTAGAAAAAGGTTTGATGAGAACTTGAAATTCAGATTTCTAATATTTGATTAAAGTTTCTCAGAATTTTTTAGTCGCGATTCTTTTCATAAAAAATCGAATACCGAGGGCCGGGTTTGAACCAGTGACCAAAGGAGATATCACTCACATAACAATTCCATTTTTTTAATGATTAATGTTCTGCAGAAGTTGGCGTCTTGGAAGTAACTCCTCTTTGATGGTAATTTCACCCGCAAAGACCCCATTTTTTACCACAACAAAGTTTTTCTTCAAAAAAAGTCTTGAGTATTTTATCATTTTTTTTCCCATTTAATTCGTTCCCATAATCTCTCGTGAAGAAAGAAAAACAGCGTTTTTACGATGTTTGTTGTTATTCCTATTGCAATCGAAATCTCCCAAGTCCCTGTTAAAATTAAAGAAATAATAATTGTTATGAAGAGAGCGAATATTCTCCAAGTGAGAGTTTTTGTTAATGATCTCCGTGTTGAATCCAAGGATAATCTTCCTCTTTATTTGTGAATTTTGTTGAATTGTCTCGAACAGATATTGTTTTTTCTTTCAAGAGAGTTATTTATTGCAATTAAGGCAATGCTTGCCCCATTATCTGCAATTCTATTGATATTCCAAAGTATTAACCTCAAATGAGGTATTTCAGGGAGCTTCTTCATTATTTTATCTCTCTCCAATTCAATTACTGAAAGTACTTCCAGCATGCTATTAGCAATTTTTATATCGCCCGTAAAGAAACAACTCACAGATTTTAAAATCAAATCATGGGCTAAATCATTAAGTTTCTCCACTCTTTCAATTACCCAGCTGGGTATTTTGTCTTCATATTTTTCGAGTAATTCAATAACTCTTCGAGCTATTTCTTCACCATAATCAGAAATCATCTCAAGATATCTTAGCATAAGTCCAAAGTACAATACGTGCAGTTGATCCTTAAGTCCTATTTCTTCAGCCACCTGTTTTGTTCTTTGAGCGGAAACTAGTAACCTCAGGGCAAGTAAATACATCCTGTCAGCCTCATCTTCTCTGCTTATCGCATCTTTTGCGAGTGAAGGATTAGACTCTACAAGCGCTTGTGTTGCCTCTTTAACAACTGTTAAAGAAATTACAGAAAGTCTCCGGAGCAACAAGTCTATTTGGAATTTTCTTGGATCAACTG
>JAGXOB010000214.1 GCA_019894735.1 Promethearchaeota archaeon
GTCAATTAAGCGTATCCTTATTTTACTGTTACAGGTAATTATCAGCATAGTAGTTTTGTTTTTATTGTTTCAAGGTGTAAATTTTGAAGATACTCTCGACGTTTTTGCTTTAATTGATTTACCATTGTTTATTTCATCAATATTTTTTTTCATTTTATCGTCATTAACTGTAGGTCTTGCTTTGCATACTACTTTGAAATCTTGTGGTGTAACAATTCCACTTTCTTCTTCAATTTCCGCTAGTTATGGAGGTCAATTATTAAGCGATATAACTCCTGCTAAATCAGGTTATTTTGCTACTTCTGTACTTCTACATGAATTGCGACAAGTCTCAATGGAAAAAGGTTTGATGAGTGTAATGGCTATGGGGGCTGTAAACTTTTTTATTAAAGCCATTTTTTCAGCAGTTTCATTGATTTATTTTTTGAATAGAATTCCTCCAGATCTAATGGATCCTTCTTTGGCTAATGCATTGCTAATAGGAATTAGTTTGCTTTTAATTGGAGGTGTTGGACTCACATTATTAGTTTGGACAAATTATGTGCCCAGTTTAATTATGAAGCTTTCAAATATTCCTTATATTGGAAAACTATTTAGAAAATTAGAGCCAATATTGGAAATTTTTAATAAGGATCAAAGCTTATTAAAAAAATCCGTTAAAAAAACTGCTTTACTAATTATCTCGTCAATTTTTATTTTTACAGTTGGTATCTTTCTTTTATCTAATGCTGTTGATATGAGTCAACCTTCATTTATCGATTTACTTTTTATGGGACCTTTGACTGCAGTTTTTATGTATGTTCCTGTGACTTTTGCAGGTTTGGGTCTTCAGGAAGCTGCATATGTTTTCCTTTTAACTAGTATAGGTGCACTTGAACCCAACGCTTTAGCTTTTGCTTTGCTTGTTCGAATTTTATTTATTACTACTGATCTAGTAGGTTTGCCTTCTCTGATTAAGACCGGTACTGGATTAGTTGATGTTTTTAATACTAAATCTAAAAAAGAATAAACAGATACTTACATTTTTATAAGTTATAATGAAAATAATTAAGACAAAGTCTCTCACTTAGAAAAATATTTCTTGCTTGAATATAAGCTCTTCTTTTTTGATAACAGATAGCTTCTTTGACAATTTATCTACCGCGAAAGGTTTTCCATGAGCTGGAAAAATAATTATTGCCCCAAATCTAAGTTTTCTCCAACTTCTATAAAGCTCATTAATATCTTGGATAAAAAAAGGACGATATTTTGTTTTCCCGAGATTAAACAGGTTCATGGCTACATCGCCAACAATAGCGTTTCCATCGTTAAAAACAATGGATATTGAATCCGATGAATGACCAGGTGTAAATATTATTTTTCCATCTAATCTCAAATCTAAAGAATTCTTTAAAACATTACCTTCAAGAATGATGTCTTCTTTTCGTGCTTTTAATCCAGGATACTTATGATTTATTATCTTTGAGAGGGGATAAAGCATCTGTTGAATCCACTTATTCCAGTACTTTCCTCTATTATCATGGATCCCCATTTTGAGAAAAGGGATAGCATTATTATGAACAATTAGTCTTGCTTGAGAGTTTATAAGAAATCTTTTAGCAAATCCAGCATGATCATCATGGTGATGAGTTAGAAATAAATAAGAAATTTCTCCAGGAATAATTTTTTCTGATTTAAATTCTTTTAAAAATTGATCATATCTGTGATAATAGTAAATATCCAATATGTGAAACCATTAACCCTTTTTTTAAAAGATTTTCAATTTTGCAGACATTGGGGACCAAAATTGTGATCTAGATTAATTTTAATAAAGAGGTTTTATCATTCTTAATGCATCACATGTACCTTGTTGCATTGATTCATAGTAGTCTTCTATTTTTTCTTTGAATATGTATCCTGTTTTCTGATAGAGCGCGATAGCTGATTTGTTGGTTTCTGATACCTCTAGTTGAGACCATCGCATACCTCTTTGTTTCATATCAGCTTCTCCACTTTCCAATAATCTTAATCCAATTCCCTGATTTTGAAAAGCAGGATCAACATCAATCGTTACGATTCTTCCCAGTAAACAATTTTTTCTGTAATTTATTATCAAGAATGCTCTAACAATTTTCCCTATCTTTTCTATTAGACATATACTATTTGTGTGGGATATTAGATACGATAGTTGATTTTTTGAATAGCCAATGATACCTGGGAAGCATTTTTTTTCGATTTCAAAAATGGTGTCAATATGATTTGGTTTCGCGTAACAAATCTTTTTTGAATTTGAAGGTTTTATTTTTTCATTATTAGTCATGATTTTTCGTTCCCTGAAGGTGAACCTTTGAGGTCTATCATTATTGTTATATTCACCCTTTGCAGTGGAGTTAAACAGACTTTTTCTTTTTAGCTTAAGACTTCTTTTTTTTCCACATTATTTAAAGTAATGGTTTTAAAATATCAGAAAAATCTGAGCAATATTTTTATAACTTGATACTTTAAGTTGACCGGTATGGAAATTGTATTTGATTTCAATTCGAGTTGGTATATAGTTTTTTTTGGTTTCATTTCTTCTTGGACTATATTGATGTTGTTACGCCACAAAAGTTTTGGAAAACAAGAAATTATTGAACAAGTATTTATCGGAGTAGGTGGAATTACAACTTGTGTTTTAATGGAATTATTTGCTATATCGACTGGACTATGGGTTTATCCAACGGGTAATTGGCCAGTGATTTTGTGGCCGACTTATTTGGTAGGTGCTTTATTTGGATACCAACTTTTTAGATCTGTAGAAGTTGTGTTGCATAGACCCGGAATGGAATCAACTGTAAGATGAATTAATTTTGAAACATGTTGTTCACCTCGTTTTTTTAATAAATGTATTTAATTATCTAAAGAGTTGAAATTCGATTTATTTCCAACGTGTGGAGAACCCCCAATTGTTATTAGGATCTTGAAATAGAAAAAACTTGTTAAAAGGAGAAGAAAACGATAGGTCGTAAACCATCTGCACAATTGACAATAGATAATCTACCCGACCATTTTTTTGAAAATAAACGAAAAATAAATCGGCTAGTTGAAACATCCACTGTTAAAACATTGGTCAAACATCAAAAACAAATTGTTATTACAAAAGTTTATCTGGAAACAAAAAATGAAGAACCAACTCTTAAGGTTGAGTTCAAACTATTACCTAATAAAACCTTCTTTTCTAAAATAAAATCGGATTTATGGTTTGATAAAAAACGAGTAAAATCCTTTTTGTTTGACATTCTACACAGCTTTGGTTCAACTGACGAGTTTTATTTGACGGTAACAATTGATCCAAATGGAATAAGTCCTGGTTTACATTTTGTAAAAGTTGAAATGAATGAACTGTCGTCGGTTAAAAAAGAACAAGTCTATGCTGTAAAAGAAATTAAGGTTGAATATCAGCAAGAGAACAGAAAAGCAAGATTAAGAAAAATTCCCTTGTTTAAAAAAGTCGAAGGCCAAGGTATTGTTATTATTTCAAGAAAAAAAAATGATGTAACTAAACTAATTGGGGTTAATATGAAGAGAGATTCACTCTCTAAAAG
>JAGXOB010000215.1 GCA_019894735.1 Promethearchaeota archaeon
GGATTGTTGTTGATTATTTTTTCTAATTCTTTTATTTTTAAACCCGTTATATTATCTCCAAAAACGTCACATTTTTTTACAATATATATCTGATCTTGATTCCTTACTGAAATTTCAACTATTTTTTTATCCAAATTTGTTGTGTATATATGATAAGATCCCTCGCTAATCCCTTTTTTAGTAACACTTACTCTTTTTGTTCTTGAAATCTGAAAATCTTTTTTTTTCAATAGAAACAAAATTTCTTGAGGTGTGTCGTTATACACTATAATGTCAATATCACTTTTTTGGTTGATATTTCCTCTCCAAACACTACCTATTAATAATGGATTGTAATCTTCAAGAATCTTCATTATTCTCAAAGATTCTATTCTCTTTTTAACTAGATTTTCCTTTCTACTTTCTCCCTCTCTCTCTTCAGATATTAAGTCTAATTCTAATGCAATTTCAATGTTTGATGGAAGACTTCTTGATCCAAAAGTTTTAGCAGCTTTCTCTTTTGCTTGTTTGTACTCTTTTTCAATCCCAAGATAAAGAAGGTTCGCTGCTTCTTTTACAATCCTTCGTTTCAGATTAGGTTCAAAACTCAATTTTTCACCAAGAAAAGGCTAACTCATTTCTGAATTGTTTTTTCATACAATTTTATTGTCTTTTCAGCGATCTTAGACCATGTGAATTCCGCTAAAACTCTTTTTCTGCCATTTTTTCCTAGCCATTTTCTTTTCTCCGGATCCTCCAAGGCACTCATTACACCCCAAGCAATATCAGAAGGATTATTAGGGTCAACATGATATCCGCACTGTTCTTCGCTGCAACACACAACTATTTCACGCATTCCGCTAACACCAGACGCTCCGACCACTAGAGGTTTTTCCATACTCATTGCTTCAAGAGCAACTATCCCAAATGGTTCATAATGACTCGGAAAAACTGCTACATCACAAGCGGCATAATGTAGTATTCTTTCTTTTTCAGGAATAAAATTAAAATTGAATTTTACATATTTATCCAATCTCATTGTTCTTGTTAGGTTCATTAAGTATTCTTGTAAATCGCCAACTCCCACAATTACCAGTTTTGCTTGTGGAATTTTGGATAAAATGTGAGGCATAGCCATAATTAATTTATCCACTCCCTTAACTCCCACTAATCTTCCTATAAAAAAGATCATGAATTCATTATCTTTAATTCCATATTGTTCTCTAATCTTCCTAGTTTGATCAGAGGAGTATTTATTAGGATCATATTTTTCTGGATCAACTCCGTTATATCTGACATGTATCTTTTCCCGTGGATATCCTAGTTGAATTAGTTCCTCTTTCATAGCGTATGAAACTGTAACAATAATATCGGCAATTTTTCCTCCACGCATTTCAATATTGCTTACAACTCCTGATCCATTTCCTAATGTTCTTCCTTTTTCTGTTGAGTGAACATGAAAAGCCAATGGGAGTCCGGTCTCTTTTTTCACTGTAATTCCTCCCATAATAGAGAGCCAATCATGTGCAACTACGATATCGTATTTGATTTTTTCTTTTTTAATAAGCTCATTGATGAGTTTTGAAGCAGATAAATAATTATACACAAGTAATTTGCCAAATAGATTAATTCCTCTACCCCACTTTCTTATATCTTCAGCAATTACATCTGGTAATGAATCTGAAACATCGATATGTAAAGGACGATGTATTTCTATTCCTCGCCAAATTTCTCTTGTAGGTAACGAACCTTCATCATCGTTCATGGTAAACACTGTAACATCATGATCCATTAAAACAAATTTTCGAGTTATCTCAGCAGCATAAGTTCCAAGTCCACCTACAATTTTTGGAGGATACTCATAAACAAATACGGCAGCCTTCATTCTCGTCACCATTTCCAGATTAGCAATAATGATGTTCTGTACTAAAACTTTGCTTATTTTAATTCAATAAGTTTATGGGAAACTTTGATTAGTTTGTCTATTCATATAAGAAATTGGTGTAACCTGCTATGAGTTTGTCACCTGTTAAACTTGAAATATTAGATGAATTGTTATTGAATGATCGATTGGTAAAGCCGATTCAAGTCTCAAAAGAGATAGGAAAAGAGTTTCCCTCAGTTATGATGCATATATTGGGGCTCACTCGAATGGGCTATGTGACTTCTCCTGAAAAAGGACATTATACAATTACTCAAAAAGGCAAAAATTTTTTTGGATTGCCTGAAATAACTAGAGATTTGGCTAGGACCTTGCTCGTAGGAAAACTCCATGACAAAGCTTTCCATTTTTACAAAGAT
Organism: Promethearchaeota archaeon; assembly: GCA_019894735.1. The sequence continues at coordinate 2,281 of JAGXOB010000215.1, forward strand.
GTAGGTGAGCCTTTAAATATCAATGCCTATAACCTCCAGACTTTTAATAAAGAACTTAAAAGAATTCAAGTTAATTCTGTTGATTTTCATATGAAAAGAGGCGATTTTGAAGTATGGTTTGAAGGTATTGGTGATCCAGAATTAGCTAAAAAATTAGCTCTTTTGAAAAAAAAGAATTTTGACGGTGAAGTTTTGAGAAGAAGTCTTCAGATAATGATTGTTAATAGATGTATAGCATTAGCAAAAATTGCTGGATATACTGTTGTGACTAAATAATGTTCTACAATATTATTCCGGATTAAATCAGATTCATATTTTTTTTAAATCTATTTTATATAGCAAAATCACGAAATAATATTAGTATCCAAATAGGTGAGTGAAAAATTTAGGCAAATTCAGGGTAGTATCTGCAAAACTTCCTGAAGAGGTTTATAATGAAATGGTTTTACGGATTCCTGAGGGGGATAGAAGTAATTTTATTAGGGAAGCAATTATCAATAAACTTCAAAAAACTCCAAAACCAGATAAACTTCTTGAATTGGAAGGAAAAATGTTTAAAATAGAAAGTGATTTTCAAGAAATCAGAAAACATTTAGCCGATTTGGAACTACTGACATATCATAACGGAAAGCTTAATCCACATATGTTTTGTATCGACGAAATAGACCACAAAATTATAGATTATTTATTACATTATAAAGGTGCAACTACTCCAGAACTGGCAGAATATATCAAAACAAATAGGTGGTTAATTCTAAATAGGCTGCGGAAATTACAAAAAAACTCGAAAAAACAGATTGGAGAAGCCTTAATTTATTATTGTGCTGGTGAAAAATCTGGAAAAAAAAAGGCTTGGTGGATTAATTCGAAAATAATTGGTGAATAAAATCGGTTAATTTTAAATCTTGTCTGGTTCTTTTTTTAGATGTGGGCCCGTTGCCTAGCACGGATTAAGGCGCCGAACCTTTCTGTTTAACAGTTAGGTGCGTAAGCCTCCGAGCATTTCTGTGGAAGAAAGCCGGAAATCAGGGGTTCAAATCCCCTCGGGCCCGCCACTATTTAGGGTCAGATTTGTTTCTCAGAGAATAATTTTAGCCATGCAAAAGAATTGTTTTATAAAGCCAATAATGAGATACTAGCTTCAACAGTTAGTATATATTTTTTTTGTGTTTTTATTTCGAGTAATCAAGTTATTTTATTAAAAATTTATCCAGTTAATCTAATAAAAAATTATATGAACCTACGTTCTAACAATTGGACTTCTTTGTTCAAG
>JAGXOB010000216.1 GCA_019894735.1 Promethearchaeota archaeon
GTTCTAGAGAATTCTCTCCAATTTAAAAACGCATCACCCATTCTTTGCTCACCTGTTGGGAGTCCTCCGTTTGATAATACTATTCTACTAAATCGCTCTTGATTTTCTATAGCAACTCGTAATCCAATCAAGGAGCCCCAATCTTGGCAGAATAATGTTATATTTTGAAGATCCAGCAGTTTTACCCATTTTGTCATCCACTCAACATGTTTGCGATAAGTATGATCATTTTGTTCTGTTGGTTTATCAGATCGCCCAAATCCTACTAAATCGGGTGCCAAAGTTCTGTATCCTGCTTTTATAAGAATAGGAATCATATGTCTATATAAAAAGCACCAAGAAGGTTCTCCATGCATGAGTAACACACATTCTGGGCTCCTTGGCCCTTCGTCTAAATAATGAATCTTAATCCCCTCAACATCTAAATAATGGGGTTCATATGGAAAATCAGGAAGGTTTTCAAACCTTTCTTCTGGAGTTTTTAATAATTTCATTTTTTTAAAACCTCGTTGATTCAAAAATTATGTGATTTATTATTAGTTATTTTTCAGAATTTAAAAAATTTAATTGTTATGGACTAATTCTAAAACTTATAACAAGAATAACGTAACAAAAAATAAATGAACTTAAACTCTTTATTCTTGCGAATATTTGGAACGTTAAAGGAATTCTGGAAAGTAAAAATATTCCGTTTTGCAATTTTAACTCAGTTATTTTACTTTACTTTATCAATTATTTTATTTTTCCTGTTTTTCTATCAAAAAAATGATTTCTTTATTTTTTATGAGTCGGGCAAGATTTTCCTCACAGACATCGAGAATCTGTACAACCCAACTAACTATTTATGGGATTTTAGGTATTTTCCCTTATCTGCGTTATTTTTTGTTCCGTTATCCTTCTTGGATTTCGGTTTAGCTTATATACTATTTAATGGTCTTAATTTCATTCTTAATATCTTAATTTGCTTGATCATGTTTAAAATTATAAAGCTTGTTCGGAACCAAGATCACCACAGAGACGATAAAAGAGTAATATTGTATCTTAGTTTCTATTTAATGGGAGTACCACACATTTTAAATTATATTTATGGTCAGATAAATTTATTCGTCACCTTTTTTATCGTAACATCGTTATTAATTTTTCTTCTGTATAAGAAGAATTCATGGCAGTTCATTGGAAGCGTTATTTTAGGGATTAGTATTATAATAAAACCAACTTCGTTCTTATTAATCCCATTCCTGTTAATAATACATTTTGACTTGGAAAAACGAAAGTTAAAAATCGATTTTATTAAAAGTATTGTACGATTAATTGGAGTGCTATTACCTGTGTTAGCAAATTTTGTGTTATTTTTTGCTATCCCTAAACTATGGGGGGGGTTTCTCTCAACTAATTTTACTGGAAGCAATCCTATTGCTTTAAATTTTTCTTTCAGTTTAACTAAACTTATTACAAATTTCTGTTTTCTTTTTAATATTCCGTTTAATCAATTATCGATACTAGTCGCCTCGGTTGGAATTATTGGAAGTTTGGGATTTTTTATCTTAGTTTTAAGAAGGAGAAAACAAAATTCTATTTTATATGGCTATTCTATAGGCATGTTAATTATGCTTCTTACTTATTACGACTCTTGGAATCATCATCTTTTAAATCTTATTCCTTTAATGATAATTTTTATCTTCAACCTTCCAAGACACTCTAAGTTGTTAAATTACATTAAACCAAGTCTATTCTTTTTCAATTTCTTCGATCTTATATTCGTTGGAATCTGGTATTTTACATATCCAATATTTCCGTTTAATTTTGTGGGAACCTTTTTTCTCTTTTTAACTTTTTACGGCATCTCTAAATATCTTATTGTTAAAAAATTAGTAAGTGTAAAAGGAGGAGATTCATGAATATAAGAAATAGAATTCTTTGCGTAGGTTTTTTTCTTACTACAATCTTAGTAATAGGTTTTACATCAAATGTATTTGCTCTAAATTATAATGTTGGTTTAAAAACAGATGAAGAGTTAATTTGGAATTGCCATGTATGTGATACTAATAAAATGAATAACATTTTTGGAGAAAATTGGAGCAGTTCAGGTTTATTCGAAAACCTAAGTCAAGGGAAAAGGATGAAATGGCAAATTAATACAATTGAGGAAAATTTGACATCAATCTCAGCAAATATTAATATTTGGATGTGGAATAATGAAGAAAATTGGGGACTTTACGACTATAATACTGATTTTCCATTTTTAAAAGACCCAAGTCACTATATTTCTAATTATAATTTATCGCTTGTTATTCCTTTTTTACCATTCTGGTTTCCTGTTCCAGTTGATGAATATTTAGGTACCTTAAAATTAAGTAGTTTGTACGATGTTGATAATCGAGTTCTACCTACTCTAAACATTCAAGTTAATAAAGACTTTCTTCAACCTAACAATCCTTCAGAAAGAATTTTAATAATTGCAATCTATAATACCGATGGAATTTTAAGCTCTTTTAAATTATACACAAGCGGAAATGTGGTTGTAGTTGATATTGAATTAGAACCTTTACCAATTTATGTATTACCAGCAACTTTGGGTTTAATTGGAGCATTTTTTATCGCTATAATTTTATATGTTAAAAAACAAAGAAAGAATCAATCTATAATACATCAAAATGACAAACTTCGAATTGAAAAGAATTTTAAATAGAGTTAATACGCGTTTAACTGAACTTTGGAAACTAAAGTTTTTCAGATATAGTATTATACTTCACTTTTTTTACTTTATCTTTTCATCAATTATTACATTATTGGTTTTAAGGTCTACGAGTGATTTTTATGTATATTATAGAGTAGGAGAGATTTTTGTAAACGATCCAAACAATCTTTATAACCCAGCAAATTACGTTGATATTTGGCCTTTTAGATATTTCCCTCTTTCAGCAATGATGTTCGTACCGTACTATTTGATGGGTTTTGATTTAGGTTTTATTATATTTAATTTTATTAACTTGATCTTAAATGTATTAATCTCGATAATCCTTTACAAAATCATTATTATAGTTAGAGGAATTGATCATGAAATGGAGGATAAGCGGATAATCCTATATATTTGTCTATACTTAATAGGATTGCCTCAATTATTTAATTATATTCTTGGGCAAATCAATTTGTACGTAACCTTACTTATTCTTATATCTTTATTTATTTTTATTAAAAAATCGGATATCAAATGGCAATTTATAGCAAGTGTGATTTTAGGTATAAGCATTATAATCAAACCGACGACTTTGTTTATGATTCCCTTCATAATTGTAATTGGTTATAATTATGAAAAGAGAAAACTTACGCTTAATCTCACCAAAAGCCTCGTAAGATTAATAGGTGTTATATTGCCAGTTGCGTTAAATTTAATAATGTTTTTGGGATATCCAAATTTATTAAATGGTTTTTTAGCAACCAATTTTACAGGTTCTGAGACTGTGCTTTTGAACCATTCATTTAGCATTACGAAAATAATTTCAAATATGTTCTTATATTTTGGAGTAC
>JAGXOB010000217.1 GCA_019894735.1 Promethearchaeota archaeon
GAAAGAGATGATAAATTAGGTGGAAAGTTAAATATCATCAATAAATTGTTCCCTACAGGTCAAAATGCCTCTGAACTTTTAGAGAGTCTAAATAAAAGAGTTGAGAGCAATCCAAATTTAACTGTTTATACTTCAGCTAGTGTGAAAAATATTGAGGGTTTTGTAGGTAATTTTGAGATTGAAGTTGAACACAAGGGTAAAAGTATTGATTTAAATATAGGAGTTATTGTTGTTGCTGTCGGAGCTTCTTTATTAACACCAACTGGAAAATTTCGTTATGATTGTAATATAAGAATCACTCAATATGAATTAGAAAAGAAATTAAAGAACAATGAAGTTAAAGCTAAAGATATTGTAATGATACAATGCGTAGGAGCTCGTAATGATGAAAGAAAGTATTGTTCAAGCGTATGTTGTATGACTGCTTTGAAAAATTCTTTATTAATTAAAGAAAAAAATCCTCAAGCTAATATAACAATTTTATTTAGAGATTTATATACTCCTGGAACTCATTATGAAGAATATTATAGAAGAGCTAGAGAAGCAGGAATTATCTTTCTAAGTTATAAACTCGAAAAGGAACCTATAGTAGAAGAGAATAACATAAAAGTATTCAATGAATATCTTGGAGAAGATATAAGTATTCCTTATGATCTATTAGTATTATCTACACCTCTAATCGCAAATGATGATAATAAAAAGCTTGCCCAAATGTTAAAAGTTCCATTAGAAGAAAATAAATTCTTTTTAGAAGCTCATGTGAAATTAAGACCTATGGATTTCGCAACTGATGGTATTTTTATATGTGGAGCAGCAAAGTGGCCTGTAGATCTTACAGAATCCATAACTCAAGGGTATGCTGCAGCGGGAAGAGCCAGTACAATTATATCTCATGATACTATAGAAGTAGAGGGCGCAACTTCATTTCTACCGGAGTATAATAAGAAATTATGCTCTGGATGTGAAGTCTGTATAACTGTTTGTCCATATAAAGCGATAATTAAGAATGAAAATGACGAGATTGAAATAATTCAAGTTCTTTGTAAAGGTTGCGGAGTTTGCGGAGCAACTTGTATTAACCACGCGATTATTATTAGGCATTTTACAGATCAACAAATACTTTCTGAAATATACGCATATGGAGGTAAAGAGGTACAATGACGTTTGAACCTAAAATTTTAGGGTTTTTATGTAATTGGTGTTCCTATGCAGGAGCAGACTTAGCAGGAGTAAGTAGAATTCAATATCCCCCAAACATGAGAGTTATAAGAGTTATGTGTAGTGGTAGGGTTGATCCTGTATTTATTTTTAAGGCTCTTTTAACAGGTATAGATGGAGTATTTGTCTTGGGTTGTCATCCTGGAGATTGCCATTATTTGGAAGGAAATTACGAAGCGGAAAAGAAGTTTATAATGGTACAAAAATTTCTTAAAATGGTTGATTTTGATAAAAGAATAAGATTAGATTGGGTTTCTGCTTCTGAAGGAGCAAGATTTGCTAAGGTCGTTACTGAGTTTATTGAATCAATTCGCGAACAGGGACCATCTCCCCTTAGTGGAGAGAACATCGATCAAGAGTTATTCAATAATCTAAAAGCTATGGAAAATTCTGTTTCAAGTGATAGGATTAGGGCTTTAGTAGGACGGCAGAGAAAAATTACAGAAGTTGAAAACGAGTATGGAGAGAAAGTACCAATCGATGAATTTAACGCTATTTTTGATGATGCAATTCACGAAGAATTTGTAAGACAACGAATATTACTTTCATTAAGTACTAAAGTTTTATCAGTTAAAGATTTAGCAGCTGAACTGAAACTGGATCCCAGTGAAATTTTAGAAAATATGTTAATTTTAAAGAGTAGAGGAGTTATAGATTATCAAAGTATTGACGGAAATACTCCATTATATATGAGAATATAGAGGTAATTAAAAATGGAAAAAGTAGGAGCGGTATTAATTGTAGGAGCAGGAATTGGAGGGTCTCAAACAGCTCTGGATTTAGGCGACGCTGGTTTTAAAGTTTATTTACTTGAATCAACAACAAGTATTGGTGGTGTAATGGCTCAATTGGATAAGACTTTCCCAACTAACGATTGTGCGATGTGTATTGTAAGTCCTAAGTTAGTAGAGACAGGTCGTCATCATAACATTGATTTGAGTATAAATTGTAAAATATTAGATGTTACGGGCGAAGCTGGTAATTTTACGGTAAAAGTGTTAAAAAAAACATTATATGTGAACATGGATAAATGTACTGGATGTGGCGTTTGTGGTCGAGCATGTCCCGTTGAGGCGATTGATGTATTTAACGAAAAATTGTCTAAATTCGCTGCAACATCGGTCAAGTATCCACAAGCAGTCCCTCTTGTGTACGCTATAAATAAAGATTATTGTATTGGGTGCGGAATTTGTAAAGGAGTGTGTAAAGCAAATGCCGTAGAATACGATTTAGATGATGAGATTATTGAATTAAAGGTAGGTGGTATTGTATTAGCACCTGGATTTGATGAATACATACCTCCAGAAGGTAACTTGTATGGTTATGGCAAATACAAAAATGTAGTTACAAGTATTGAGTTCGAGCGAATTTTAAGCGCGAGTGGTCCCTATACAGGAAAAGTATTAAGGCCATCTGATGGAGATATACCAGAAAAAGTCGCGTTTCTTCAATGCATAGGATCTCGAGACTTTACGGGTAATGGTCAACCTTATTGTTCTTCTGTGTGTTGTATGTATACTGCAAAAGAAGCAGTAATCGCCCACGAACACATGCATCAAATAAGACCAACAATTTTTAGCATGGATGTAAGAGCATTCGGAAAAGATTTTGATAAATATATTATTCGTGCGCAAGAAGAATATGGAGTGCGCTATATACGAAGTCGTATTTCTTCAGTTAATGAAGATCCAGAAACTAAGGATCTGATATTGAAGTACGAAACAGAAGATGGGAAAATTATTAAAGAGAATTTTGAGATGGTTGTACTTTCTGTTGGTTTGAACCCTCCAGATGATGCAAAATATTTAGCCGATAAATTTGGAATTGAATTGAATGAATTTAATTTTGCTAAAACGGATATTTTTAATCCCGTTCAGACAACAATTCCAGGAATTTTTGTGTGTGGTGCATTTTCCTCACCGAAAGATATTCCTGAGACAGTTACTCAAGCCAGTGCGGCTGCTGGTTGCGTCAATTCGCTTTTATATGATCAAAGAGGTACACTCATCACAGAAAAGACATTACCACCTGAAATATTTGTCGCTGGTCAACCTCCTAGAATTGGAGTCTTTATATGTCACTGTGGTGTGAACATTGGCGGATATGTAGATGTTCCACAAGTAGTGAAGTATGCAAAATCGCTTCCAAATGTTGTTTTAGCAGATCAAAACTTATATACTTGCTCGGCTGACACTCAAACGATAATCAAGGATAAAATTAAGGAATATAATCTAAATAGAGTTATCGTAGCTTCTTGCACTCCAAGAACTCACC
>JAGXOB010000218.1 GCA_019894735.1 Promethearchaeota archaeon
TATTGATTGGGGTCATTTCTATTACAATTCTAACTGGTTTTAGATTAAAAAGAAAGAAGTAATAGATATATACACATATAATTTTAAAAATAAATAACTTTTTTTTCTTTTATTATTACGATTAAATATTTAAATCATTAGGTAACTATAAAATAGTGATAAATATAATGAAGCTAACAAAAATGGGAATAACAGAGAAAAAAGAAAATGAAGAACAGGATTCTTTTTCTGAATCAAGCGAAAAACAAAGTACATTTAAAAAATTCATTTCAAATTCCTTTCTACATATGGCTATAAAAAAAGGAATTTTCTATTTTGTTGTATTTTTCGTCGCACTCACATTGGCTTTTCTGATACCCAGACTGGTAGAGGGGAATATTTTAGAATATATTTATCAAAGACCACAAGGAACCCCTCAGGCAGTGTGGGATGAACAGATAAAGGAGTTGGAAGAGTATTTAGGGTTAAATTATCCTCTTCATATTCAATATTTTAATTTCTTAAGAAGTTTCTTTTTAAAATTTGATTTAGGATATTCTACGTTATATAGTCTTGAACCGGTAATAAATATAGTTGAAAGAACACTTCCCTATACTTTAATGTTAGTTGTTCCAGTTTTAATAATTACTTTTTACATTGGAAATTGGATTGGAGCCCGTGCGGGGTATTCTGGAAAAAGAAAAGATAAAATCCTTTATTATGTGGTTATGGTATTACAAACAGCACCTTTTTTTTGGTTGGGCTATGTATTTGTGGATTTGTTTATTGTTCAATTAAACTGGTTCCCTTCTGGAGGAAGTGTACCCCCTTGGGCATGGGACTGGGATGCAATATCTACAATATTTAGTCGTTTCTGGTTACCTTTTGTAGTTTTAACCCTTACAAATATTGGAGGATGGTCTACTGGAGCATATTCACTTATGACTTTTGAAAAAGCTGAAGATTATTTAGCATTTGCAAATAAATTAGGATTTAGAGATAAAACAATGCGTAAATACGCATTTCGTAATAGTATGTTGCCACAATTTACTGGATTAAATTTACGTTTTAATGGATTAATTGGGGCAACATTGATTACGGAAGTAATATTTCAATTTCCTGGTTTAGGTTCTACAATGCTTCAAGCTTTTAATAGTCACGATTATAATTTAATTATTGGAACTTTTATAATAACTATTATAGTAGTAGTTTTGGGAAATTATTTAATAGACATGTCTTATGCCATACTTGATCCCAGAATACGAGTTGGAGGTAAAGGTGAATAAAAAATATGACTAAAGAAGTGTTATCAGAGATAAAAGGACCAGAATTAAAAGATAGTTCTTTTAAAAAAGTCTTAAAAGAGAAATATCATAATGCTATGGCTCGATATAAAGCTCAATTAATTTTGTTATTTGTTTTCTTTGTTGTAATATTGATAATTGTAATTTTAACATATATTCCTCCCTTTAATGAACCTGAGAAAGTTTATTGGGTAGAAGGTTCCAGAGATAATTTTAGTGATCCAACATTACAACATCTTTTAGGGACTGATCAACATGGAAGGGATTACTTAACTCGTCTATTGTATGCTATTAGAAATTCTTTAGCATTTGGTTTTATCACTGGCTCACTATGTACTGGAATAGCTGTATTTATAGGTGTATTTGGATCCTTTAAAGGAGGAGTCACAGATACAACTACTTCCTTTATTACGAATATCGCTTTAGTTTTCCCCCAGATACCTTTTATTTTATTAATGTCGGCTATTTTACAAACTCGTGAATGGTGGATAACGATGCTAATCATAGGATTTTTCACCTGGCCTTGGGCTGCACGTTCTATTAGATCTCAAGTTTTGACATTAAAAGAAAGAAATTATGTAAAAGTTGCAAAAATGTCCGGCTTAAAAGCTTCGAAAATAGCTTTCGGAGAAGTTTTACCTAATGTGCTACCCTATATATTCTTGGCTTTTATTATATTTTTAGGTAATGCTATTATAATTGAAGCAGGAATAGCAATTATTGGATTAGGTCAACAAAATTGGTTAACATTAGGTTTATTATTGAATCACGCAGTAAGTTGGGGTTTGATATTTCCTAGAAGACTTTATGCAATGTGGTTGACTCCGGGAATATGCTTGATATTAATATATTTAGCATTCTTCATAATACACTCAAGTGTAAGTCGGACCTTTGAACAAAGAAAAGTATAAAATATCAAAAAAAGAAAGAAAATTAAATATGACAGAAGAAGTAATTAAAATAAAGGAACTTAAGGGCTATTATAGAGGATCATTTGGAGTTGTTCATGCTGTTGATGGAGTATCATTATCTGTTAATAAGGGGGATATAATGGGAATAGCAGGTGAATCTGGATGTGGAAAAACGTCTTTAGCAGAATTAATAACAGGAAGACCGATACAATTATTGCATCATGAGGGAGGGCAAGTTTATGTTAATGATCTTTCAATGTATGAATTAGATGAAGAAGTTTTAAGAAAAGAAATCCTCTGTAAAGTGATAGGGTATGTGCCTCAAGCTTCCCAAAATTCACTAAATCCAGTTAAAAGGATTAGAGATTTTATATTAGATGTAACTAGGGAACGCGTAGGAAGAAAACCTAAAAATAAAGAAGAAGTCCTTAACCGAGTAGCTGAGCACTTTAATAAATTGGGTTTAGAAAAATCAGTGATAGATAAATATCCACATGAACTAAGCGGAGGAATGAAACAACGTGTCATTGTAGGGATTTCTACTATATGGAATCCGCTCATTTTAATTGTAGACGAACCAACAAGCGCATTAGATGTTACTACTCAACTACTTTTGATACAAACTTTAAAACATCTAAAGCAAATGGGAATCGTTGAGACAATATTATTTATATCTCATGATATTCCCCTCTTAGCTCAGATATGCGATTCGTGTATTATAATGTATGCTGGAAGAATTGTTGAAAAAGCAAGTATGGATGATATCATTAATAATCCTTTACATCCATATACTAAAATGTTGATAAATTCAATAGCAAGTTTTAATCCCGATGGGTCTGCTGAGACAAACTTAGAGGGGATTCCAGGAAGCCCTCCAGATTTGAAGAGTCCTCCTAAAGGTTGTAGATTTTATCCACGCTGTTCAAGTAGTATAGAAAAATGCAAGGAAAATTATCCCCCTTTTTTCAATCCCGGAGCAGCTAAAAATCCAGTAGCGTGTTGGTTATATGAGGAGATTGGTGATTAATAATGAAGAAGGAAATACTAAAAATTCAAAATCTTACAAAAAAATATACCTCTGGTCTTATAAGAACTAAAGAGACAATCGGAGTTCAAAATGCTTCATTTAAGGTATATTCTGGAGAGATTCTTTCTCTTGTTGGTGAAAGTGGAAGTGGAAAAACAACCGTTGCTAATTTAATTTTAAGATTTATTCAACCAACTGAAGGAGAAATATTATATGAAGGAAAAGATATCCATGAGAT
>JAGXOB010000021.1:0-3170 GCA_019894735.1 Promethearchaeota archaeon
TGGCGAGGTCAATTAAATCACTTCAAAAATGCTGGGCTTATCGTGGATGACTTGTTAAATACATCAATCATACTTCCTCATCAGATTTCATACGATTTTTCAAGCGTTAAAGACTTAAAAAATCCCCACTCAAAGGAAGTGCTGAAAGTCGCACAGAGCTGTTGTCAAGAAGCTGAAAGGGAGTTCTTCTTTATTGCAACTTTAATAAAAGATGCTTCTGAGATGACGAATAAAGATACTGCTGAAATTTTTATGGGAATCAAGGAATTAAGGGATAAGAAGTTATTAATCCCTATAGAAATCTCCGTTATTGAAGCTCAACCAATTTCTCAACAAGAGTTGAACCTTATAAATCAAAAAGTCGTTGCCTTAACAAATTTAACGAACGATGAAAAGCAGAAATTAGTACAAGATTTAGCTCAATTGGGTCCAATAGAAAGAGAGGCATATCTTACTAGTTTAGCCAAGCAAAATGAAATAGTTACTGCACCGATAAAAACGAGTGTCGAAGGATTTGAAGTTGACAATAAAAAATCTGCGAAAAAGGGGATTAAAGAGCTATTGAAACGAGGGAAAATTGCAGAAGGAAAGAAAGATTACATTAAAGCTGTTGGATTTTTCGAAAGTGCTGCTCTCTTAGCCTCAAACTGGGAATTAACGGAGGATTATACTAAAATCGAAGAGACTATCCGTAAAACTAAAATTGATGATTTAAAGGAAAAGAAGGCAAAACTAGAAAAAGAAGCAAAAGATGCAGTTAAAGCAAAAAGTTACGCTGAAGCAGCTGCAAAGTTTAAATATGCTTCTAAAATGGCTTCTGAAATCTTCAAATTAGGTGATACATCTATGACAAAAGAAGTTAAAAGATTAACAAACAAATCTAACGAATACGAGAAATTAAAATAAATTTTATTATTTTTATATCTATTTTTTATTATTTTATTAAAAGGAATCGTGGTTTTTTTACTCTAATCTATGATCCCATTTTCGGTTATTGAAAACACTGCTTCTCCTTCAGGTAAATGCGGTGCGTCGATCATTTTCGCAACTCTCTGTTCACCTTTACCTTTTCTCAAAAAGACTCTAATTGTTGAACCGTGTGCTACTATATTTCCCCCAGCTGCGACAGTTGGATTTCCATAAAAGACATCAGGTTTTGATTGAACTTGGTTTGTTACAATGACGCATAAATCAGGAAATATATCCGTTAACCTTAATAAATCGTGTAAATGGGTGTTTATAGTCTGTTGTCGATTTGCTAAAGTGCCCCGTCCAACATATTCGCTTCTAAAATGACCAATCAATGAGTCAACGATAATAAGTTTTATATTTTTCTCCCTAATAAGATTAGATGCTTCTTTTATTAGCAGTATTTGGTGATCAGAATTATATGCTCGACCAAAAACTATATTTTTTAAAATTTGTTTATGATCTAAATCAAGACCCTCAGCCATTTGAATAATTCTTTCTGGTCTAAAAGTGCCTTCAGTGTCTATATACAACGCATTTCCTTTTAAACCACCGTCTTCTTGGGGTAATTGAACATTAACACAGAGTTGATGAGATATTTGAGTTTTACCTGTCCTAAATTCACCAAAAAACTCAACAACACATCCAGTCTCAATTCCACCACCAAAAAGATTGTCAAGTTCTTGACTACCTGTTGTAATTCTTGTTATATTCTTTCTATGCTCCCATACAACCTCAGCAGACTTAAAACCAATGTCTAGTATTTCCATTGAAGCTTTTATTAGCTTTGCTGTGGTTTTATCCCCCAAACCAGACTCTTCTTGAATTATACTAGGAGGGGTGTATGCAATAGACTCTAAGCTACTAAATCCTGCTTTGATCAGCTTTTTAAGCGTGGCTTCTCCTACACCTGGAAGTTTTTTTACTGCGTCTACCCAACTACTTTTATCGTTATCTAGGATTAGATCTTCATCCTCAAAATCTTCATCTTCTTCAATATCGTTTTGGTTTTCTTCCTCATCAACTTCAGTAAGAGGATCACTTTCTTCTTCTAGGAGATCGCTTTCTTCTAGAGCTAATTCATCAGATTCAGAACTATCTTCGATAGATTCTTCTTTTTCTGATTCGAAATTAGCAAAATTTAAATGCTCCTTGTAAATCTTACCTTTAGTATGATTGCGTTTACATTCTTGGCAAAAATAAGGTTCTCCGATACCAGATTGACCCCCATTATTTGTTTCGCTTGCTTTAGCCAATATTAATCACATTTCTATTAATTTTTAGTGTTATTTTTATATTTCTTATTAATTAATGTATAAATAATGTAAAAGTTATTTTAAAAAGAATAGACACCTAGTTTATTAGAATTCTAAAATATTAGTCTATTAATAAATAGGCACTTGAAAGAAATTTCTTTAATATGAGACTAGCACAATTCATATTTACATAAAACCATATTACAATATAACAACTAGAATATTTTCAATTAGTGATTAAAACATGAGTGTATTTTTAGATATTGAATATTATCCAAAAATTGGCGCCAATTTACTAGAAATATCAAGAAAAATTGTCGTATCGAACAAAAGTAAATGGGATCCTCCATTTTTTATTGACACAGAAACACATATTGATATAGATGAAATTCAACAAGCTTCCAGTGATTTTTTACACGATGGGATAAAAAATCTTATAGTATTAGGAACTGGAGGTTCAATACAGACTTTACTTGCTTTAAAACATTTATCCAAAAAGAAATTATATCCTATAACAAGTTCTCGAGCTGTGGAGTTGATAGAGTGCCTTAACGAGACAAGTCCTGAAGATTCAGTTGTTATACCTATTTCCCGGGGAGGAGAAACTTTAGATGTAAATTCTACTATTGGAATTTTCTTAAAAAAGGGTTATAAATTTTTAGGTCTCTCTTCAAAGGGGACTCTGTATCATATGTTAGAGAAGATTAAGTGTCCCATTCTCGAAGTTCCGGATCTTTCAGGTCGTTTTGCGGGATCAATTTCTAATGTTGGTATTCTTCCGGCGTTTTTGTTAGGTATTAATATTAAAGAATTCTTATCTGGATTAAAGACTGGTTATAAGAAATTTATGACTTTTAATGATAATCCCGCGTTAAATTTTTCTGTGTTTCTTTATAATTTGTACAAAAAAGGGTTCAAAGTTGTCTTTTCTATGCCATATTCATT